>JALOTV010000031.1 GCA_025457685.1 Opitutaceae bacterium | reverse complement strand
ACGCGGCTGACGCCGAGCCGGCGGGCGAGGTCGGCGCCGGAGACGACGCCCTCTTCGCCGGCCTCAAGCAGGGCTTGGAGGACGACGTGGTCGGGGCGATCGGGGGCGGAGGGCATGGGGTGAGGTGCGAATGACGAATGACGAAGGCCGAATGATTGGAGAGGCGGCGCAGGGGGAGCGTGGGGCGGGGTCAGGTTTGCCAGTCGAGGCCGATGTCGGCCCAGGGGGACTTGTGGACGAGGGCGCCGGTGGAGACGAAGTCGAGCCCCAGGCCGGCGTAGCGCGGGAGGGTTTTGAGGGTGATGCCGCCGCTGGCCTCGGTGAAGGCGCGGCCGGCGATGAGCGTAAGGGCTTTGCGGATACGGGCGGGCGTGAAGTTGTCGAGGAGGACGACGTCGGCGCCGGCGGCGAGCACGGCGGGGAGCTGGTCGAGGCGGTCGATCTCGACCTCGACGGCGAGATCGGGGGCGGCCTTTTTGGCGCGGGCGACGGCGGCGCCGAGGTCGTCGGGCGAGCCAAGGAGGGCGAGGTGGTTGTCCTTGAGCATCACGCGGTCGAAGAGCCCAAGGCGGTGGTTCCATGCGCCGCCGCAGGCGACGGCGTATTTCTCCAGCATGCGGTAGCCGGGGGTGGTCTTGCGGGTGTCGAGCAGGCGGGTGCGGCCCGTGCCGAGGGCGGCGACGTGGGCGGCGGTGGTCGTGGCGATGCCGGAGAGGCGTTGGAGAAAATTCAGGGCGACGCGTTCGGCCGCGAGCAGGGTGCGCGGGTCGCCCTCGAGGGTGGCGAGGACCTCGCCCGGCGCGACGCGGCGGCCGTCGCGCACGCGGGGTTGCACGGAGGCGCGCGGACCGTAGGCGGCGAGGATGAGCGGGAGCAGGGGCAGGCCGCAGGCGACGAGTTCGGTGCGGGCGACGAGGTGGGCGCGGCCGAGGCGTGGAGTGGTGGCGAGGGCGGCGGTGGAGCGGTCGCCGGTGCGGGCGGGTTTTTTGGCGAGGCCGGCGCCGGCGAGGTCTTCGTCGCGCGCGAGCTCGACCAAGCGGCGCAGGTGGGCGCGGTCGAGGTCGTCCCAGGTGAGGCGAAGGAGCAGGCGGTCGAGGGCGGCGGCAGACGGCATGGGGGAAGAGTGGAAATGACGAATGACCAATGTCGAATGACGAATGTTGCGGGGTGGCCGGGCTGGCGGGATAAGGCGGGTATGGGGACGATGACGATAGAGGCGTTTTTGGAGTTGGCGGAGGCGGAGGTGGCGGCGCGCGGGGAGGCGTTGCGGGCGCTATGGCTGGAGGCGCGCGGGCGGTGGGATGCGGCGCATGTGGCGGCGCAGCGGGCGGGCGACGAGGGGGACAGAGCCGGCGACTGGGTGCACGCCTACCTGCACCGTGTGGAAGGCGACGAGGGCAACGCGGCCTACTGGTATGCGCGGGCGGGGCGAAAAATGCCGGCGGGCGGGACGAGTTTCGCGGCGGAGCGCGCGGGCATCCTGGCGGAGTTGTGGGGTGCGGCGCGCGAGGAGCGGACGAAGTCCGGATGAGGCGGAGGAGCCGAGCTGGAGCTCGGCGTTCCCAGGGCCTAAAGTTCCACGTCGCGGCAGCGTTGCTCGAGTTCGCGCACGATCAGTTCGAGCGTGGCTGCGTCGGGCTGCGGCGGGACGAAGCCGGCGAAGTCCGGCGGGGCGGGCGGACGGGCGACAAAGTCGGGCAGCTCGCGCGGGCTCAGCACGTGGACCAGGCCGCGATTTTTGCGCAGGACGGTCCAGCCGGGGAAGACCAGCACGGGGGTGACGGGCACGGCGCGGCCGAGTTGGTTTTCCAAAAATTCGGCGAGCCAGCGCGCCTGTGTCTCGGCTTGTTCGAGGCCGTGGCGGTCTTCGCCCCACGGGTAGGCGAGGGTGTGGCCGTCGTAGATGATCTCGTGGGCCATGAAGCCCACGCGGGCGCGGCCTTTGCGGCGGGTCTTGGTCTCGAGGGCGAAGATGCCGGTGGGGCCGACGACGACGTGGTCGAGGTTGCGCGAGGCGGAGGCGTTGCCCGAAGGCTCGCCGGCGGGCAGGTCGTGAAACACGCGGAAGCCGGCGGCCTTGAGCGGCTCGAGGTGTTCGGCGACGACGCGCTCTCCGAAATAGCCGAGGCGGAGGTTGCGGCGCAGGTCGATCAAGGCGACGAGCTGGCGCACGCCGACGTAGAAAGACGTGAGCAGTCCGAGCAGCCCGATAAACACCAGCGTGGTGGCGGTGTAGGGGTGCTGCTCGCGGAGGGTGGTGGCGAGGTAGAGCAACGCGCCGTAGGCGACGGCGGGCAGGCCGATGAGCAGGAAAAAGCGGTCGAGCAGGGCCTCTTCCGCGACGGCGAGGCGGGCGCGCAGGGACTCGCCGGGCGCGCGCAGCAGGCGCAGGTGGTCGGGGAAGGGGGCGCGTTCCTGGCGCGAGCGGGCGCGCAGAAACACCAGCAGCGCGGCGGTGCCGACGAAGAGACCGAGGTAGGCGAGGGCGACGTAGACCGGGTTCATGGCGAGACGGGCAACACGGGTGGGAGCGGGCAATCGAGCACGGCGGCGAAGGCGCGGAGCAGGTCGGCCTCGGGCAGGGAGAGGCCGCCGTCGGCGGTGAGCGCGGTGGCGAAGGCGGTCAGGATGCGTTTGCGAAAGGGGGCCGGCGTGTGGGCGAGGTGTTCGAGCGCGGTGTCGAGGGCGTCGAGCGTGGCGGGGCCGGCGGGATGGTAGGCGAGCGGAGGTTGGAGGCCGTTGAACTCCATGGCGGCGCGGGCGAAGGCGCGGGCGGCGGCGGCTTCGTCGGAGGCTTGAAGGCGGGCGGCGGCGGACAGGGCGATCGAGAGTTCGCTGGCGACGTCGCGCGGGGCGAGCACGTGCACGGCGTCGCGCGGGCGGGAGACCAGCCCGAGGGTGCGGGCGATGATTTTTTGCAGGGCAAACTCGTGCGGGATGACGGTGCCGTCGGCGTGGACGAGGGCGTCGAGCGTATCGAGCAAGGTGGCGCAGGCGGCGGGCCCGAGTTCGCGAAGGGCGGGCGTGGCGACTTGCAACAAAGGCAGACGGTGGGCGGGGGGCAGCGCGTCGAGGGCTTCGTGAAGTTCTTTGGTGCGTCGGGCGGCGGCGGGGTCGGCGCGATCCGCGACGAGCGCGAGCAGGGTGTCGAGGCGATCGGGCGCGACGGGACGCGGCAGGCAGAGGGCGTAGGCGAGGGCGGCGATGGAGGCGGGGTCGTGGGCGGCCGCGCGGAGCGAATCGGGCAGGCCCTCGATGAAGGCGCGGCCGGCCTGGACGCCGGCGGCGGAGAACTGGCCGGCGGCGGAGATGAGCGCTGCGATGTCGATGCGCGAGGCCGTCGCGGCGACGTGTGGTGCGGCGAAGGAGGAGACGGCCACGGTGGGTCGGGCGCTGTCGCGCGCGGGCTGGCGGGCGGGGGCCGCGAGGTAGCGGCCGTCGAAGGTCGGCTCGATGGCGCGGATGCGTTCGTCGAGCGGCGGGTGGGTGGCGAAGAGTCCGCCGAGGGAGGCGCGGAAATTTTGCGCGAAGCAGAAGTGGCTGATCTCGCCGGCGGTAGCGGATTCCATGCGGCCGGCGAGGGCGGAGCCACCGAGTTTCTTGAGCGCGCCGGTGATGCCGGACGGGTTGCGGGTGAACTGCACGGCGGCGGCGTCGGCGAGGTATTCGCGCTGGCGCGAGACCGCGGCCTGGATGAGGCGTCCGAAAAGGTGGCCGATGTAGCCGATGATGAGCAGCGATAGGCCGACGGCCAGGGCGAGCACGACGATGCCGCCGCCGCCCTTGCCTCCGCGTCCTGAGGAGGAACCGGAGACACGCGCGTGACGCAGGGAGCGCAGCACGACGCGGCCGATGACGGACAGGGCGAGGATGCCAAACACGAGGGCGGACAGGCGGGTATTGAGCCGCATGTCGCCGTTGAGGATGTGGCTGAATTCGTGGGCGACCACGCCCTGGAGCTCATCGCGATCGAGCCGGGCGAGCGCGCCCTCGGTGACGGCGACGGCGGCGTCGGCCGGAGAGTAGCCGGCGGCGAAGGCGTTTATACCCTGCTCGTCGGGCAGGATGTAAACGGCCGGCGCGGGCAGGCCGGAGGCGAGGGCCATCTCCTCGACGACATTGAGCAGGGTGCGCTCGCGCAGATCGGTGGTGCCGGGGTGGACGCGGCGGCCTCCCGCGTGCTCGGCCACGGCGGGGCCGCCGGCGCGGAGCAGGGCGAGTTTATAGGCGCAGGCGACGCCGCAGACCAGCAACGTGAAACCCGCGACGGCGCCGAGAAGATCCGGGTGGAGCAGGCCCGCGCGCGGCTGGCCGGCGAGGCGCAAGATCAGCAAAGCCGCGCCGTAGGTG
This sequence comes from Opitutaceae bacterium, assembly GCA_025457685.1. Classification (GTDB taxonomy): domain Bacteria; phylum Verrucomicrobiota; class Verrucomicrobiia; order Opitutales; family Opitutaceae; genus IMCC26134_A. The sequence continues at coordinate 38,616 of JALOTV010000031.1, read as the reverse complement.
GCCGCGATGGTGCCGGCGACGGCGAGGATGAAAAGCAGGACGAGGCGTCCGGAGCGTTTTTTGGCGCGAGCCTGGGCCTCGAAAAAATCCATGGGCGGCGGGCGGTGCGCGGCGGCGGGTTCAGACCCGGCGGGCCGGAGGCGGGGGGGAGACGAAGGGGTTTTCGTTCATGCCGGTGGCGGCGGCGTAGGCGAGGCGCGGGCGGCGCGCGATGAAGTAGTAGAGCACGGCGCCCAGCCAGCCGGTGAAGATGAGCACGAGGATCCAGATCAGGCGTGCGTTTGGATTGCGCGGATCGTGGGGCGCCTGGGCGCAGTCCACGATCATCCAGATCCAGAGCACGAACAGGGCGAGGCTGGCGGCGATGGCGAGGCCTATGAGCAAGATGAAGCCGAGGCCGAGACCGAGGCCCACGGCTTCGGGCGAGACTTGGGCGAGCAGGGGAACGAAGGGCATGGCGGCGGAGGCGGGTGGCGGGCGCGAGCGGAGAGACGGGAGGGTTTTTAGAAACTCACCTTAGGCGCTACGCGCTCGGCGGGCGACTCGACGGTGAAGAGCTGGGCCTCGGTGAAGCCGAGGGCGCCTGCCACGAGCACGGCGGGGAAGGTCTCGCGGCGGGTGTTGTAGGCCATGACCGCGTCGTTGAAGGCCTGGCGAGCGAAGGAGATCTTGTTTTCGGTGCTGGTGAGCTCCTCGGTGAGGCGCAGCATGTTTTGGTTGGCCTTGAGGTCGGGGTAGGCCTCGGAGACGACCATGAGGCGGGAGAGGGCGCCGGCGAGGCCGCTCTCGGCGCCGAGCAGGCCTTGGAGGGCGGCGCCGTTGGCGGGATTGGCGGCGACGGCCTGGGCGGCGCTGGCGGCGACGTTGCGGGCCTTGATCACGGCCTCGAGGGTCTCGCGCTCGTGGGCGAGGTAGCCCTTGGCGGTCTCGACGAGGTTGGGGATGAGATCGTAGCGGCGCTTGAGCTGGACGTCGATCTGGGCGAAGGCGTTTTTAAAGCGGTTACGGAGGGCCACGAGACCGTTGTAAACACCCATGGCCCAAAGCGCGGCGGCGATGAGGAGGGCGGCGAGGACGAGCAGGATGATAAGGGCCGAGTTCATGGCGGATGGTGCGGATCGAGGCTGCGCCGGACGTGCGGTGGACGCGCGCACGGGACGCTCCGGGCGAGCGTGGAAAGTGAGGGAACGGGGCCTTCGACACGCGAGACTGAATCGCGGTTGCCATAAAGGTGGCGGGCTGGACAGGGTGCGGGCGCACTTTTTTCCTTTTTGGGAAAATCCGGCTAAACCCTTACTCATGGCGCGGCGCTTATTCATTCTCCTTCTCGCGGGCTGGCTCGGCCTGGTCGGGCCGGTGCGGGCGCAGGAAGAAAAGACGGAGCGCACGCTCTTCGCGCCGGTGCCCCTCGCGCCGACTCCACGCGCGCCAGGCAGCCTGATCGTCACCGAAGAATCGGCCAAGCGGGCGCTGGCGCTCGGGTTTGCGGCCACGGCGGCGGCGCAGGCCGAACGGGTGGTGGCGAATACGGAAGCGGGGCCGACGCGGGATGCGGCGGCGTTGTTGCTGACGGCCGCGAGGTTGGAGCTGGGCGATCTGGCCGGCGCGGAGCGCGCGCTGAGCAATCACGGCGATCCGCGCGCGCCGAGGCATCGCCTGCGCGCCGGCCTGATTGCGGTGAGGCGCGGCGACCTCGCGGCGGCGCAGGCCGCGCTGGCCGGGTTGCGACCGGAAGCGCTGCCGGCCGACGAGCGGGTGTGGTTTTACTTTTTGCAGGGTTTAACGGCGGAGGCGGCGCGGGATGGCGCGAAGGCGGGCGCGGCCTACGACCAGGCCCTGGCGGTGGCGGTCTCCGACTGGCAGCGGGCGCGCCTGCGCTTGACCCGCGAGCGCATGCGGCTGGCCGAGGGCGAGGCGACGGACGAGCAGGCGAACGAGCTCAAAAAACTGGCCGAGCGCTACGCCGGCCGGAGGCTGGGGACCGACTATGCGATCCAGCGCGCGGTGGCTCTCGCGCTATTGGGAAGGCGCGAGGAAGGAACGGCCTACCTTCAGGATCAACTCGCGACGCTGGCGGAGATCGGCGCGGTGGACGCGAGCGACGATGTGCGTCTGATGATCGGTTTGATCGCGGGCCCCGGTGCGTCGGCGGGTCGGCAGGCGATGGAGCAGCTGCTGGGTTCCGGAAGGGACGCCGATAAACAGCGCATGGCGCTGGCGGTGTTGGTCGAAGGGGCCGAAACGGTGGAGGCGCGGTCGAGGCTGCGCCGGTTGCTGGATGATTTGCTGGGGCGGACGCCGGCGCACGCGTTGAGCGAGGAGTTTTTGCTGGCGCGGGCCGAGCTCGCCCTCGCGGGTCAGGAGCACGGAGCGGCGGAGGCGGACGCGAGGGCCTTGCTGGCGCGTTTCCCGGGCTCCGCCCAGCGGGCGCGCGCGTTGACGCAGCTCGCGACGGTGGCGTGGGAGCTGCGCCGCTTCCGCACCGCCGCGGATTTCGCGGCCCAGGCCGCGGGGGCCGCGACCGATGCGGCGGTGCGGGACGGACTGCGTCTGCTCGCGGCCGAGGCGTCGTATCGGGCGGAGGACTACGCGTCTGCGGCGGAGACCTACGTGGCGGCGGTGGATGCTCCGCCGGCGGGGGTGCCGGCGGCGGAGATCATGTTTCAAGCGGTGATGTCCGAGGTGTCCGCGGGACGACTGGGCAAGGCCGCCGAGCTGGTGGATCGCTTCGCGGCCGACGCGCGTTTCGACGCGATCACGCGTTGGCAGGCGGAGTGGAATCTCGCGCGCGGGCTGCAGGCGGCAGGACAAGGGGAACTGGCGCTGGCCCGCGTGGGCCGTTTGCGCGCCGAGAGCGATGCGGGCGCGCGTCCACCCGAGTTGCGCGGACGCATGGCGTGGCTGGAGGCGAAGCTGGCGCGCGAATCGGGCAGGGCAGAGGACGCGGTGCGTTTGGCGCGCGAGGCTCCGTCGCAGTTTGCGGGGCTGGATGCGCCGCTGGCCCGCGAGCTCGCCGGCTTGGTGCGTCTGGTGGCGGCGGAGGCGTTGTTCGACCTTGGGCGCGGCGAGGAGGCGGTGGCCGAATTGCAAAAGCTGCGCGTGGACCTCGCGGGCTCGGAGGCGGCGTTGCAGTCGTTCCTGGTCGAGGCGGATATCCGGGCCGCGGCCGGCGGGCTGGTGGAGTCGCAGCGGCTGCTGACCCAGTTTGCCGACGATTATCGCGACCATGAGCAGGCGCCCTTCGCGCTCTTTCAGGCGGCAATCAACGCGGAGCGACGAGGCGAGGACGTGTTTTACCGCGAGGCCTACATGCTGCTCGAGGAGCGGTTGGTGCGGGACTATCCGCAGCATCGCTTGATTTTCGCGGCGCGGATGAAGCAGGGCGATTTGCTCAGGCGTCTGGGCGAGTTTGCCGCCGCGCAGCAGATCTACGAGGCCTTGGTAAACCAGTTCGGCCAGCACCCTGGGGTATTGTCGGCGCAGATGGCTTTGGCGGATTGTCATCGGGCCCAGGCCGCGAGCGACGCGTCCCACTTGGAGAGTGCGATCACGATTTTGGAGCGGTTGCGCGATCTGGCCAGCGCGTCGATCGATCTGCGGATGGAGGCAGGGTTTAAGCTGGGCGATCTTCAGGTCGGGCGTGATGTGTCCGAGGCTTTGGCCACGTGGGGCGCGGTGGCCGATGCCTTGATTTTGGATCGCGAGATCGCGGCGACGCTCGGGGCGCAGGGGCGCTACTGGGCGGGACGGATGCTCGCGAGCATGGCGGGTGCACTCGAGTCGGGCGGCCGGGCCGACGAGGCGCGCGAAGTGTGGCGCATGCTGGCGTCACGAGATTTGCCGGGCGGCAATCTGGCGAGAGGCCGGCTCGCGTTGCCCGCGCAGTCGGCGTCCGGTGGAGTGGAGGCGGTGGCGGCCCCTTGATGCCCTGTGACGGGCGAACCAGTTAACTTTTGTCCAAATGGATGCTTCTAATCTAAGTCTGCTCGACCGTGGTGGTCCGATCATGTGGGTCCTGTTGTTGCTCGGCACGCTGGGGCTGGCGATTTTCGTCGAGCGCATGCTCTATTTGCATCGCGGGCAGATCCGTTCCACGGAGTTTCTGGACGGGGTGAAGAACGTCCTCGCGCAGCGTCGCATGGCGGAAGCGGTGACGATCTGCGAGGAGGCGCCTGGCCCGGTGGCGGCGGTGGTCAAGGCGGCCCTGCTGCATGCGGAAGACGACGAGGTGCGCATGCGCTACGCGGTGCAGGATGCGGCGGTGGTGGAGCTGCCCGCGCTGGAGCGAAGGGTGGGGGCGCTGGCGGCGATAGCCCACATCGCTCCCCTGGTCGGTCTGTTGGGCACGGTCCTGGGCATGGCGACCACGTTTCAGGCTTTTATGCAGGGCGGCCAATACGCGACGGCCCAGGCGCTCTCCGCCGGCATGTGGCAGGCCCTGATCACGGCGGGGGCTTCACTCTCTTTGGCCATACCGGCGCACCTCGCGCACCACCTCTTGCACGGGCGGGTGCGCGCGATCGTGCGCGACGTGGAATGGGCGGGCAACGAGGCGATGCGGTATTTGTTAATTGAATACAGGGAGGCGGCCACGCGTGAGCGGGGGGCTGCGGGGGCCGGTGGCTCCGGTGGTGGTGTCACCTCTTCGCGAGCCTCGGGCGGCGATCAGGCAGGGGGAGGCGTGCGGTGATCACGCGTCCTCTGGATCTCGCGAGCAGGCTAAAGCCGATCCCACGCGGATGGGACGCGCTTTTCTATGTGAATGTGGGCGCGCTGGCGGTGTTTTTCTTCGTGTTTGGGTCGCGCTTCGTGCTCGCACCGGGTTTGGCCGTGGACTTCTCGCTGCCCCAGGCCGGAGCGGGAGCCACCACCGCGTGGACCACGGACGTGGTGATCGCGGTGCCCGCGCCGGATATGGCGGTCGTCGAGGGCGCGGTTTTGGATTTTGCCAGTCTAGGCCTCTGGCTCAAGCGGCAGGCCTCCTCCGGGGTCGCGGTTACGTCCGATGTTGGTCCGGGCGGCGGGGTTGCGGTTTCGGCGAATCAAAAGAAACGCCTGCTGGTCCAGGCTTCTGGCGGGTTGCCGGCCCGTGACCTCGCCACGATTTACGCGCTTGCGGCGGAGGCGGGCTTCGGCGGCGTGCTGGTGGCCACCTCGGCGCCTGATGCATCGTCGTCTTCGACCCGGTGAGTGCATGAACGAGGCCAAAACGCACAAACCTTCGACTCTTGGCAGGCCGACGTTTGCCATCGCGACCATCATTGCGTGGCTGGCTCTCGTATGGATAGCAGACAGGGTAGGGATTCCCTCGACCGAGCCGGGGACGGTAACGGATTATGCAGGGCAGCACGCTCCGGCCTGGGAGGTGGTTTCCATGGATCAGCTGCCTGCGGATGGTGACGTGCGGGAGCGTCTTGTTTTATTCGATCCGAGCCCGCTTTTTTTTCCGGCTTGGGCGGACTCGGGCGGCGGTGACGCCTCGAGCGCAAAGCCGAGCGTTGCGGCGCAAAATTTCCCTCCCGCGTTTCGCTACCCCGATACGGCTCCGGCCGGCCGCTTCTTCAGGCCGGCGGAAGCTGTTTCGGCAGTCTCCACTGCCCAAGCCATGGCGTCTGCGCGCTGGTTTGAAGGCTTGGCCCGAATCGCCGATTTACCGCCCGAGGTGGCAAAGCCTGTGCGCGGTGCGCAGGTGGACATATATGTGGCGGGTGAAAGCGAAAGAATGCGGTCATACCAGATTGGCGACCGAGAGTTGGTATCGACCGGGATTTGGCAGCCGGCGGAGTTTATGCTTCTGATTTCTGATGCGGGCGCATTTGCCTCCCCCGTGTTGGTTCGCGGGTCCGGCGTTGATGACGTTGATGAAAGAATTCGCTCGATTGTCGTCTCCGAACTGTTACCGACACTGCTCCTCCGACCGGGTTTGTATCGCTTGGAAGTGGGGCCGTAGCCGGTGCTTTTGAGAAACTTAGCGGTTCCCCAAAATTGCTGTTGACGGGTGTGTGTTGAAGTCAGAGTTTTAGCGCCCTTTTCGTTTTTTGACCCTTTCCGGTTTGCCCAGATAGCTCAGTTGGTAGAGCACGCCCTTGGTAAGGGCGAGGTCGACAGTTCGAATCTGTTTCTGGGCTCCAGGTCAAAAAAACGGATTTTCCTAATCCACACACACAACCGTCCACAACTCCCATGGCTAAAGGCACATTCGAGCGCAAGAAACCCCACGTCAACGTCGGCACTATCGGCCACGTCGACCACGGCAAGACCACCACCACCACCGCCATCCTCGCCGTTCAAGCGCGCAAGGGCCTGGCCGAGGTCAAGACCTACGCCGACATCGCGAAGGGTGGCACCGTGCGTGACGCCTCGAAGATCGTCACCATTTCCGTCGCTCACGTGGAGTATGAGTCCGACAAGCGCCACTACGCGCACGTTGACTGCCCCGGCCACGCTGACTTCGTGAAGAACATGATCACCGGTGCCGCCCAGATGGACGGCGCGATCCTCGTGGTCTCCGCCGCCGACGGTCCGATGCCCCAGACCCGCGAGCACATCCTCCTCGCCCGTCAGGTTGGCGTGCCGAAGATCGTTGTTTGGCTCAACAAGGTTGACCTTATCGACGACCCCGAGCTGCTCGATCTCGTCGAGATGGAAATCCGCGAGCTCCTCTCCAAGTATCAGTTCGATGGCGACAATGCGACCATCGTGCGTGGTTCTGCTACCGCCGCTCTTGACGGCAAGCCCGAGGGCGAAGCCGCCATCACCGCGCTGATGACCGCGATCGACACCGATATCCCCGAGCCCGCTCGCGAGACTGACAAGCCCTTCCTCATGTCCGTTGAAGACGTGTTCTCGATCACTGGCCGTGGCACCGTAGCCACCGGTCGTATCGAGCGCGGCATCATCAAGGTGAACGATGCCGTCGAAATCGTCGGCCTGAAGGACACCAAGGAGACTGTCGTCACCGGTATCGAAATGTTCCGCAAGCTCCTCGACCAAGGTCAGGCTGGCGACAACGTCGGTATCCTCCTGCGCGGTATCGACAAGGATGGCATCGAGCGTGGCCAAGTTCTGGCCGCCAAGAAGTCCATCACCCCGCACAAGAAGGCCAAGGCTGAGATCTACGTTCTCTCCAAGGAAGAGGGCGGCCGTCACACCCCGTTCTTCAACGGCTATCGTCCCCAGTTCTACTTCCGCACCACCGACGTTACTGGCGTTGTCAACCTGCCTGCCGGCGTGGAAATGATCATGCCTGGTGACAACATCGCGGTTGAAATCGACCTGATCGTTCCCATCGCCATGGAGAAGACCCAGCGCTTCGCCATTCGCGAAGGCGGTCGCACCATCGGTGCCGGTCGCATCACCGACATCATCGAGTAATCTGAGGATAATTTGATTCCCTTAGACCGCCGAGGCTCTTTACCGAGCCTCGGCTGCGTCGTCTAAAAGTATTTTTCCACAGGCGTGTAGCTCAATTGGTAGAGTAGCGGTCTCCAAAACCGTTGGTTGGGGGTTCGATTCCCTCCGCGCCTGCCACTTTCTCTAGATGAAAAACCCGTTCCGCAGCACCCGCATTTTCTTCGGCGAGATGGTCGACGAGCTTAAAAAAGCTTCGTGGCCTACTTGGACCGAACTGCGCGATTCGACCATCGTGGTCATCATCGCTTGCGTGTTGCTTGGGTTGTTCACCAGCGTCGCCGACTTTTCCCTGTATCAAGTCGTCGACCTCTTTACTTCCTGGGTCCGCTAAACCCTGTCTCCGCCGCACCCATGTCGACTCCAACGTCAGCGCCCGCCGGCGCACAGTGGTTCGCTCTTCACACTCTTTCCGCACAGGAAAAGAAGGTGAAGACCTACATCGAAAAGTTCAAAACCCAGGAGGAGTTGGACGAGTATATTTTCGAGGTGCTACTGCCCACCGAGGTCGCTTCCGAAGTCAAAAACGGCAAGAAGACCACGAAGGTTCGTAATCTCTATCCTGGCTACGTCTTCATTCACATGAAGATGTATGACGAAGAGAAACGCGTGATCAATAAACCTTGGTATTTCGTCAAGGAGGTAGCTGGAGTCATTGGCTTTGTCGGCGGGGATCGCCCTGCTGCCCTGCGTCAGTCCGAGATCGACGAAATCAAGGCGCGCGTTGAAGCCGCTGCTGGCAAAGAAGTGCCCAAGGTCACGTTTGATGTGGGCGAAGAAGTGAAGGTCACCGACGGAGCCTTCGCTAACCTGACCGGCCGTATCGACGAGGTCGATCCCGAGCGCGGCAAGCTGAAGATATCCGTCTCCATTTTCGGCCGGTTCACTCCGGTCGAGCTCGAATACTGGCAGGTGCAACGCGCCACTGAGTGACGCGACGCCCTCTTTGACACCGCCGACGTTCAGCAAAGAACCCGTCAACTAAACCACCCGCCAACCTGTTCTTATCATGGCCAAGAAAATCCAAGGCTACATCCGTCTCCAACTGCCCGCCGGCGCCGCCAATCCCGCGCCCCCCGTCGGTCCCGCGCTCGGCGCCCAAGGCGTCAACATCATGGCGTTCTGCAAAGAATTTAACGCCAAAACCAAAGATCAGAACGGCATGATTCTGCCCGTGGTGATCACGGTTTATTCGGACAAGTCTTTCACCTTCATCCTCAAGAGCCCGCCTGCTTCGGTGCTCCTCAAGAAGGCCGCCAACATCGCCTCCGGTTCCGCCAAGCCCAACATGGACAAGGTCGGCAAGGTGACCACCAAGCAGCTCGCCGAAATCTGGAAACTCAAGAAGGCCGACATGAACGCCAAGGATGAGGCGGCCGGTATCAAGATCATCGCCGGCACCGCCCGCAACATGGGCATCGAAGTCGTCGATTAATTTTCGTCCGAAACTACAGACCACCCAACCGCGGGAGACCTCTCAAGGTCGTATGAACCGCTAGGAGTCCCAAATGCCAAAACAACCCAGCAAACGCTACCGGGCCGCCGTCAAGGCCGCCGACTTGTCCAAGAGCTACACCCTCGCCGAGGCCGTGGACGCTCTTGCCAAATTCCCCGCCGCCAAATTCGACGAGACCGTCGAGCTTTCCTTTCGTCTTGGGGTCGATCCGACCCAAGGCGATCAGATGGTTCGTGGCACCACGCCTCTCCCTAACGGTTCGGGTAAGAAGGTCCGCGTCCTCGTCTTCACCGACAATCCGGAAGCCGCCATCAAGGCCGGTGCCGATCATGCCGGTCTCCAGGATATGATGGCCAAGGTTACCGAGGGCTGGCTCGACTTCGACGTCGCCATCGCGACCACCGAAGCTATGAAGCAGGTCCGCACCCTTGCCCGCGTGCTCGGTCCCAAGGGCCTCATGCCCAACCCGAAAGCTGGCACCGTTTCCGACGATGTCGTCGGTGCGATCAAGGCCGTCAAGGCCGGTCGCGTGGAGTTCAAGATGGATAAAGCCGCCAACATTGGTGTTGGCGTCGGCAAGCGTTCCTTCACCCCTGCCGCCATCGCTGAAAACGCCGCCGCCGTCATCGACGCCGTCGCCAAGGCCAAACCCGCCTCTTTCAAGGGCGTTTACATCAAGTCCGTCACCCTGTCGTCCTCGATGAGCCCCGGCGTGCAGCTGGCCTCCTCCGAGTTCAGCAAAGCCTAACCCGGAGCCTCCTACCATGCGCGCCGAAAAGAAATATCTCATCTCCGAAGTCGAGGGTCACCTCCAGAAGTCGGAATACGTCATCCTCGCCAACTTCACCAAGGTCACCGTCGCCGACACCGCCGAGCTCCGCTCGCGTCTCGCCGCCGAAAAGGCCGAGTTTCACGTGGTGAAGAACAGCTCCTTCCGCGTCGCGGCCAAGGCCTTCGGCCTGCCCGAGGTGGACGATGTCCTCTCCGGTCCCACCGCCATCATCGTTGGCGGCAAGAATCCGGCCGGAGTCGCCAAGGTCCTGAAGAAGTTCTTCGACGAGAAGCAGAAGCTCGAAGTCAAGGTCGGCGTCCTCGATAAGAAGGTCGTCTCCGCCAAAGACCTCGCCGCCATCGCCGATCTGCCTCCCTTCGACGCCCTTCGCGCCCAGTTCCTCGGCCTCCTCACCAGCAACGCGGCCGCCTTCGTGCGCGTCCTCGATGCCAAAGTCAAAAAGGAGCAGCCCGCTGCCTAATCCCTTTCTCCGCTTGGCCGCCTAAACCCCGGCCTCGCGGGAAAACCAATCCAACCGCGACAAGCTAGGGGATACGTCCCTTAAACGTGCCGCATCCGCGACCGCTAGTTTGCCGCAGGAGATCATACCATGAGCACCATCACCAAAGACCAAGTTATCGAGTGGCTGTCCGGCCAGAGCGTTCTCGAGCTCGCCGCCCTTGTGAAAGACCTCGAAGGCAAGTGGGGCGTTTCCGCCGCCGCCGCCGTCGCCGCCGCTCCCGCGGGTGGCGCTGCCGCCGCCGCCGCCCCCGCCGAAGAGAAGACCGAGTTCAACGTCGTCCTCACCGACGCCGGCGCGAACAAGATCGGCGTCATCAAGGAAGTCCGCGCCATCACCGGCCTGGGCCTCAAGGAAGCCAAGGACCTCGTCGAAGGCGCCCCGAAGCCCATCAAGGAAGGCGCTTCCAAGGCCGACGCCGAAGAAATCAAGAAGAAGCTCGAGGCCGCTGGTGCCAAGGTCGAACTCAAGTAATCACTTGGGTATCAACGCGTCTCACGCATCTTTTTCCACGAGACAGGCCGTGCGTTCGCGCGGCCTGTCTTTTGCCTTTTCACTTCACTCGTTCTTTTTCGCGTCCGCCGAGGCCTCGAGCCCGGCGTTGGTTTGATGGTTGTGCCGGCCCTTTTGCCGCGCGCCGCCCCCCGCATTTTTTCATCCCTCCCAACCGGATATCTCCATGGCCGACCGCACCCACTCTGAGCGTCAAAACTTCGGTAAGCTTCGTGAAGTTGCTCCCCCGCCCAACCTGATCGAGATCCAGATCACTTCGTATCTGGACTTCCTTCAAAAGGGCCTCCCGGAAAAACAGCGCAAAGCCCAAGGCCTCGAGGCGGTCTTTCGTGAGATTTTCCCGATCGAGTCCTACGACGGTCGTCTTAATCTCGAATACGTCTCCTACACGCTGGGCGAAGCCCGCAACACCGAGATCGAGTGTCTCAAGGACGGAGTCACCTACTCCGTTCCCCTGCACGTGAAGCTCCGTCTCCGTGAGGAAGAGTTCATCAAGGACGAGGAAATTTACATGGGCGAAATCCCCATGGTGACCGAGCGCGGCTCCTTCATCATCAACGGCGCCGAACGCGTCGTCGTCTCCCAGCTCCACCGCTCCCCCGGCCTGTGCTTCGAGAAGGATCGCCACACCTCCGGCAAGGAGTTGTTCGCCTTCCGCATCATCCCTGACCGCGGCACCTGGCTCGAAGTCCAGTTCGACCAAAACGACCTGCTTTACGTCTATCTCGACCGTCGCCGCCGTCGCCGCAAGTTTCTCATCACCACCCTCTTCCGCGCCCTCGGTTACTCCGACAACGCGAAGATACTGGAGCTCTTCTACGAAGTAAAAGACGTCAAGATCAACAAGCTCCTCGATATGGAGAACGTCTCCACTCTAGTGTTCGTCGATGATGTCATCGACGCGCACAAGGGCGTCGTTCTGGCCCGCGCCCTCGAGCAGCTGACCAAGCAGACCATCCGCACCTTCGAGAAGCACGATATCACCAGCGTCCGCGTGCTCGATACCGCGATCGACGACGGTGCCATCGTGCGCGCCCTCAAGAAGGACCCGACCATCAACGAGGAGGAGGCCCTCAAGGAAATCTACAAGCGCCTCCGTCCGGGTGAGCCCGCCACTATCGCCAACGCCAAGGCCCTGCTGAAGCGCCTCTTCTTCGATCCCAAGCGCTACGACCTCGGTGCCGTTGGTCGTTACAAGATCAACCAGAAGCTCAACCTCGAGACCCCGATCGAGCAGCGCATCATCCTCACCGAGGACATCATCGAATCCACCAAGTATCTCGTCCGCCTAAAGCGCGGCGAGGGCGTTGTGGATGACATCGATCACCTCGGCTCCCGTCGCGTCCGCACTGTCGGCGAGCTCCTTGCCAACGAGTGCCGCAAGGGCCTCGCCCGCACCGAGCGTCTCGTCCGCGAGCGCATGACCATGTATGACCAGTCCGTGGATTCGATCGACTTCTTCGCCCGTTCGCAGCTGTCGCAGTTCATGGACCAGATCAACCCGCTCGCCGAGGTCACGCACAAGCGTCGTCTCTCCGCCCTCGGGCCTGGCGGTCTCAACCGCGACCGCGCTGGCTTCGAGGTGCGCGACGTTCACCCGACCCACTACGGCCGCATCTGCCCCATCGAGACGCCCGAAGGTCCGAACATCGGTCTGATCAACTCCCTATCGACCTACGCCCGCGTCAACGAATACGGCTTCATCGAGGCTCCTTATCGCATCGTCAAAGACGGCCGCGTCACCGACAAGATCGAGTATCTCACCGCCAACCAGGAAGAGGCCAAGGTCATCGCGCAGGCCAATTCCGAGCTCGATGAGAAGGGCCACTTTATCGGCAAGGTCACCGTTCGTAAGGACGGCGAGTTCCTCGAAGTTAAACCCGAGGAAGTCCACTTGATGGACGTCTCGCCCAAGCAGGTGATTTCCATCGCCGCCGGCATGATTCCGTTCCTTGAGCACGACGACGCCAACCGCGCGTTGATGGGTGCGAACATGCAACGCCAAGGCGTGCCACTCCTCCAAGCCGAGGCCCCCTTCGTGGGCACCGGCATCGAACAGCGAGTCGCGCGCGACTCCAAGATCGTGGCTGTCGCGGAAGAAGCGGGCATTGTCGCTTCGGTGGACGCCAAGCGCATCGTCATCACCCGTGATGGCGAACTGCCCCGTAACTTCGAGAAGAACCCCAAGTCCGACGCGAAGAACGGCGTGCAGGTTTACGAACTGCGCAAGTTCATGCGCTCGAACGCCGGCACCAACTTCAATCAGAAGCCCATCGTCAAAAAGGGCCAGAAGATCAAGGCAGGCGACATCATCGCCGACGGTCCCTCGACCGACAAGGGCGAGATGGCGCTGGGTCGCAACATCCTCGTCGGCTTCATGCCGTGGAATGGTTACAACTTCGAAGACGCCATCCTGATCTCCGAAAAGGTGCTCAAAGAAGACATCTTCACCTCCATCCACATCCAAGAGTTCGAGGTTACCGCTCGCGACACCAAGCTCGGGCCGGAAGAAATCACCCGCGACATTCCTAATGTCGGTGAAGAAGCCCTCCACAACCTCGACCACAACGGCGTCATTCGCATCGGTGCCGAGGTGAAGCCCGGCGACATCCTCGTCGGCAAGATCACCCCGAAGTCCGAGACCGAGCTCGCCCCCGAGGAAAAGTTGCTTCGCGCCATCTTCGGCGAGAAGGCCGCCGACGTGAAGGACACCTCCCTCATCGTTCCCTCCGGCGTGACCGGCATCATCATGGACGTGAAGGTCTCCAGCCGCGTGGACTTCGAGAAGGAGAAGCTTTCTCCCTCCGATCGCCGCCGCGAGATCAAGCAGATCCAAGAGGAATATAAGACCCAGATGGACAAGCTCCGTGAGACCCTCACCGAGGCCCTGTCCAACATCCTCCTCGGCGAGAAGATCCCGCTGGATGTCACCAATGGCGCCACCGGTGAGATCATCATCCCCGCCAACCGCAAGATCACCAAGACCCTCCTTCGCAAACTCGCCGCCGTCTCCAAGCACGTCGAAATCGATCCGTCCCCGGTTCGTATCAAGATCATGGAGATCATTGCCTCCTTCCAGTCTCGCTTCGACGAGCTGGAGAGCGACCGCGAGCGCAAGGTCGCCGGCATCGAGTCCGGCGACATCGCCGGCGACGGCTCGATCAAGCAGGTCAAGGTTTACATCGCCACCAAGCAGAAGCTTGAGGTCGGTGACAAGATGGCCGGTCGTCACGGTAACAAGGGCGTCGTCGCCAAAATTGTCCCCGAGGCCGACATGCCCTTCCTTGCGGACGGCACGCCCATCGAGATCTGTCTCAACCCCCTCGGCGTTCCTTCCCGCATGAACGTGGGTCAGGTTCTCGAGACGCACCTCGGCTGGGCTTGCAAAAAGCTCGGCATCAAGGTCGCCACCCCTGTGTTCGACGGTATCCCCGAGAAACAGGTCCGCGAATATCTGCGTCAAGCGAACGAAATCGAGAAGAAGGAAGGCGGTGTTGTCACCGTTACCACTTCCGGTAAGGCCACGCTCTTCGACGGTCGCACCGGTGAGAAGATCGATCAGCAGGTGGTGGTCGGCTACATCTACATGATGAAGCTGAATCACTTGGTCTCCCACAAGATCCACGCTCGCGCGGTCGGTCCCTACTCCCTCGTCACGCAGCAGCCTCTGGGCGGCAAGGCCCAATACGGCGGTCAGCGCTTTGGCGAAATGGAAGTGTGGGCGCTCGAGGCCTACGGCGCGGCGCACACCCTCCAGGAGCTCCTCACCGTCAAGTCCGACGACGTCCAGGGTCGCACCAAGATCTACGAGTCGCTCGTCAAGGGCGACAACACCCTCCAGGCCGGCACCCCCGAGTCCTTCAACGTGCTCATCAAGGAAATCCAGTCCCTCGGTCTGGATATCCGTCTCAACAAGCGCGATGCCCTCGGTAACTTGGTCGAAACCCGCCCGCCTTCCGCCGCGCAGATTGCCTCCGGCAATCCCCGCGCCACCAGCCTCTAAATCTTATCTACTAGGGAACCCACATGAGCATCCAACCCAACGAAGTTGCCGCCGGCGCACGCGACGAAGTCCGTTCCGCCCTTGGCCTCGACGAGAATCCCTTCGACTGCGTCTCCATCACCGTAGCCTCCCCCGAGACCATCCGCAATTGGTCCCGCGGCGAGGTGAAGAACCCGGAGACGATCAACTACCGCACCTTCAAGCCCGAGCCGGGCGGTCTCTTCTGCCAGAAGATCTTCGGCCCCGTCCGCGACTACGAGTGCGCCTGCGGAAAGTATAAGCGCATCAAGTATAAGGACGTGGTCTGCGATCGCTGCGGCGTCGAAGTCACCGTCGCCCGCGTCCGCCGCGAGCGCATGGGCCACATCGAGTTGGCCGTGCCCGTTACCCACATCTGGTTCCTTAAGAGCATGCCGTCCCGCCTCGGCCTGCTCCTCGATATGACCGCCCGCTCCCTCGAGCGCGTCATCTACTACGAGAACTACATGGTCATCGATCCGGGTAAGACTCCGCTCGAGCCCAAGCAGCTCCTCACCGACACCGAGTATCGCCAAGCCCTCGACGAATATGGTGACGACTCCTTCGTCGCTAAGATGGGTGCAGAGGCTCTCCGCGAATGCCTGAAGCTCATGGACATGGACGCCACCGTGGCCGAGCTCCAGGAGAACATGCGCGCGACCAAGTCGAAGCAGATCAAGAAGAAGCTCTCCAAGCGTCTCAAGGTCATCCAAGGCTTCATCAACTCCAAGTCCCGCCCCGAGTGGATGGTCTTGGAAGTGCTGCCCGTCATCCCGCCCGACCTGCGTCCCCTCGTTCCCCTCGAAGGCGGCCGCTTCGCCACCTCCGACCTCAACGACCTCTACCGTCGCGTCATCAACCGCAACAACCGTCTGCGGAACCTGATGAATCTCAAGACGCCCGACGTCATCATCAACAACGAGAAGCGCATGCTTCAGGAGTCCGTTGACGCCCTGTTCGACAACGGCCGCCACGGTCGCCCCGTCACCGGCGCCGGCAATCGTCCCCTGAAGTCGCTCTCCGACATGCTCAAGGGCAAGCAGGGCCGCTTCCGCCAAAACTTGCTCGGCAAGCGCGTGGACTACTCCGGTCGTTCCGTGATCGTCATCGGTCCCGAGCTCAAGCTCAGCCAGTGCGGTCTGCCCAAGAAGATGGCGCTCGTCCTCTTCGAACCCTTCATCATCCGCCGCCTCAAAGAGCTCGGCTTCGTGCACACCGTTCGCGGCGCACGCAAGATGATCGAAAAGAAGTCTCCGGAGGTCTGGGATATCTTGGAGGAAGTCACCAAGGGCCACCCGGTTCTCCTGAACCGCGCCCCCACGCTCCACCGTCTCTCGATCCAGGCTTTCGAGCCCGTCCTCATCGAGGGCGAGGCCATTCGTGTTCACCCCCTCGTCTGCACGGCCTACAACGCCGACTTCGACGGTGACCAGATGGCCGTCCACGTGCCCCTCTCCCTCGAGGCGGTCATGGAGTGCAAACTCCTCATGATGGCGACGAGCAACATCTTCTCGCCCTCCTCCGGCAAGGTCATCCTGACCCCGTCGCAGGACATCGTTCTCGGTGCCTACTACCTCACCATCGAGCCTCGCACCAAGCCAGCCGCCGGCGTGCACGTGCCCCTGCTTTCCGGTCTCCAGGAAGTGCTCTATGTCAAGGATGACGGCGCCCTGAAGTTCCACGATTGGGTCGATGTGCCCAATCCCGACTTCGGCAAGGACACGGTTTACGGCAACCGCGACAAGCGCGTTATCCGCACCACCGTTGGCCGCGTGATTTTTAACCAAATCTGGCCGGAAGGGCTCGGTTTCGTGAACTTCCCCGTGCCGAAGGGCAAGTTGGGTGACATCATTCTCAACACCACCAAGGTCACCACCGACGTCATCGTCGTCGAGACCTTGGATAAGTTGAAGGACCTTGGTTTCCGCACCGCTTTCCAAGCCGGTATTTCCATCGGTATCGACGACATGATCATCCCCGAGTCCAAGAAGGACATCGTGAAGGAGGCTCGGAGTCGCATCACCGAGGTCGAGGGCCAGTTCTCCAAAGGTATCATCACCGACGGCGAACGTTACAACAAGGTCGTCGATATCTGGACCGGCGTCACCGACAAGATCGCCAAGGAGGTGTTCGCCAAGCTCGAGAACAACGACGGTAAGGCCGAGGTTAATCCGGTGTTCGTCATGATGGACTCCGGTGCCCGTGGTAACAAGCAGCAGGTTCGCCAGCTGTGCGGTGCCCGTGGCCTGATGGCCAAGCCTTCGGGCGAAATCATCGAGCGCCCGATTCTGTCGTCCTTCCGCGAAGGTCTGACCGTTCTCGAATACTTCATCTCCACCCACGGTGCCCGCAAGGGTCTCGCCGACACCGCCCTCAAGACGGCCGACGCAGGCTACCTCACCCGCAAGCTGTGTGATGTCGCCATGGACGTCGTCATCGCCGAGGAAGATTCCGGCGCCCGCGATGGCATCTGGAAGAAAGCGATCGTGGAGGGTGACGACGAAATCGTTCCCCTGCGAGAGCGCATCATCGGCCGCTTCAGCTCCGACGACGTGCCCAACCCGCTCAACCCCTCCGAGATCATCGTCGGTTCGGGCGAACTCATCACCGAGGAAATCGCCGCCCGCATCGACGAGCTCGGCGTCGAGCGCGTGAAGATCATGTCGCCGCTCAGCTCGACCAGCCCGCTCGGTATCGACGCCAAGTGTTACGGCATCAACCCCGCGACCAACAAGGTCGCGAAGGTCGGCGACTCCGTCGGTATCATCGCCGCCCAGTCGATCGGTGAACCCGGCACGCAGCTCACCATGCGCACCTTCCACATCGGCGGCGTCGCCTCCGGCGGTTTCAAGACCCCCGAGATCCGCGTCCGCACTGGTGGCAAGGTCCGCTACAAGGGCCTTCGCCTCGTGGAAGTCGCCGAAGGCGCGTCCATCGTGCTCAACAAGACCGGCAGTATCCAAATTTTGGATGCGGAGGATCGCGAGCTCGAGACCTACAACATCGTGGTCGGCTCGGTGCTTCCTGTCGCCGACGGCGGCCAGATCGCCAAGGGCGACATCCTAGCCCAGTGGGATCCATATAACGTGCCCGTGCTTTCCGAAAAGGGCGGCACCCTCGCGTTCAAGGACATGATCACCGGCGTCACCGTCAAGCGTGAGCTCGACGAGGCCACCGGCCGCATTGCTATCGTGGTTATCGAGCACAAGGAGGACCTCAATCCCCAGATCGAGATCCGCGACGGCGCCAACAAACCTGTTGCTGCCTACTCCATCCCGGTCGGCGCCCAGATCGTCGTCAACGAGGGCGACGAGATCCAGCCCGGCGCCCTCCTCGCCAAGACGCCCCGTCAGGCGTCGAAGACCAAGGATATCACCGGCGGTCTCCCCCGCGTCGCCGAGCTCTTTGAGGCCCGTCGTCCCAAGGATGCTGCCGAGATGGCCCGCATCGAGGGCGTCGTGTCCTTCGAGGGCACCCTGCGCGGCAAGCGCAAGCTCGTCGTTCGCAACCCCGACACCGCACAGGAAGAGGAGCACCTCATCCCGGCCGGTAAACACATCATCGTGCAGCCGGGCGACCTCGTCACCAAGGGCCAGCACCTCACGGAAGGCTCGGCCGATCCGCACGAGATCCTCGAGATCCTCGGGCCGGCAGCTCTCTACGAGTTCCTCATCGGCCAGGTTCAGGAGGTTTACCGTCTTCAGGGCGTGACGATCAACGACAAGCACATCGAGATCATCATCCGCCAAATGCTCCGCAAGGTTCGCATCACCGATCCGGGCGACAGCGAATACTTCTGGGGCGAGCAAGTGGACCGCACCACCTTCCTTGCCGACAATCGTCGTATCGAGGAGGCCGGCGGCAAGCCCGCCGAGGCCGAGCCCATCCTGCTGGGTATCACGAAGGCTTCGCTGGAGACCGAGTCGTTCATCAGCGCCGCGTCGTTCCAAGAGACGACCCGCGTGCTCACCGACGCCTCGACCCTCGGCAAGATCGATAACCTCCGCGGCTTTAAGGAAAACGTGATCATGGGTCACCTCATCCCCGCCGGCACGGGCCTGCCCACCTACAAGAAGGTGCGCATCAGCCTGCCCTTCGGCGCTGAGTCCGAAGAGCCTGCGCCCGCTATCGCTGGTTGATTAGTTTCGACAGCCCTCGAGGGTTTGCGCCGCTCGGCATAACGCCGAGCGGCTTTTTTGTGTCCGGCACCAAGAATAGGCTAAGGCACTTTCGCGCAGGGCCTGGAGAAGGCCGAAGAAAAACCTTGCGAGACCAATGGACTTCAGTGTTACTCGCGTTCCCTCCCGCCAAAAAGCCAACCTCGAGCCTAGCTCGGTTGGTTTTATCGCCCAGCCTTCAATGGCTGGGCGTTTTTTTGTCGATTTTGGGCAACGTGTTTGTAGTGGAAAAACGGATACAGATAAAACGTTTCATCGTTTCAGCGACGACTATGTGGGAGCGATGAACTGGGGGCGGTGTATTGAAAAAACTGATACAGGTGTGGGGCCGCCCGGAAATGCGGGTGCCTGAGTTTGGGCCGGCGGGTTTCGCAGGCAAAATTGACGCTTGCGCACCACCGTGGAGCTCTGCGTTGCTAATTATCCCATCGAAACTTCCCGCCGGCCCACTCATCTGGCTGCAGTATCGAACCCTCTTCCAAGCAAAAGCAGGAGCGTCACAGTTCTCTTGTTTTTGTTTTTCGCGATTCTTGGAATTTTCGCTTGCACCGAATTTCCCGGAATCGCAGCTTCGTCGTCTTTTCCCTATTTCTAAGCGTCTTTAACCCGTCATGCCTACCATCAATCAACTCGTGCGCAAAGGCCGCCGCAAGGTCAGCGCGAAGTCCAAGTCTCCCGCTCTGGACAACAATCCTTTCCGCCGTGGCGTCTGCGTGCAGGTCATGACCCGCACCCCCAAGAAGCCCAACTCCGCTATCCGCAAGGTCGCGAAGGTCCGCCTTACCAACGGCAACGAAGTCATCTCCTACATCCCTGACGAAGGCCACAACCTCCAGGAGCACTCCATCGTTCTCGTGCGCGGTGGACGCGTGAAGGATCTTCCCGGCGTGCGCTACCACATCGTCCGCGGCACGCTGGACGCTACCGGCGTCGAGAAACGTCGTCGCTCTCGCTCCAAGTATGGCGTCAAGCGTCCGAAAGCTGCCGCCGCCAAAAAGTAAGCCCGCCTCAAACCGCAGCCCTCAGCACCTTCAAGCACTATGTCACGCCGTCACCGCGCCACCAAGCGTCAGGCCACTCCGGATTCCCGTTACAGCAGCGTCCTCGTTGCCCACCTAGTCAACGTTGTCATGCAGTCCGGCAAAAAGAACCTCGCCGAGCGCATCGTTTACGGCGCCTTCGAGAAAGTTTCCGAGAAGCTCCAGAAGGGTGATCCGGTGGATCTTCTCATCGGCGCGCTCGAAAATGCCCGTCCACGCCTTGAGGTGAAGAGCCGCCGCGTTGGCGGCGCCACCTATCAAGTGCCCATCGAAATTTCCTACGAGCGTCAGGAGTCCCTGGCTCTTCGCTGGATCGTCACCGCCGCCGGTGGACGCAAGGGTCTGCCCATGAAGGACGCCCTCGCTGCCGAGATCGTCGATGCCTACAACAACACCGGCAACGTCGTGAAGAAGAAGGAAGACACCCACAAGATGGCCCAGGCCAATCGCGCCTTCGCCCACCTCCGCTGGTAAGCCTTCCCTCCGCCCTCCTCTTCTTTTTCGACCCTCGCGCACCATGTCCGCCGAAGCTCCACAAATCACAATCGTAACCGACAAGGCGAAGATTTCGCCCGCCAATTCCAAAGACCGCCCCTTCCCCTTGGAGTGGACGCGCAATATCGGTATTGCCGCGCACATCGATGCAGGCAAAACCACCACTTCTGAGCGCATCCTTTTCTATTCGGGTGCCGTTCACAAGATGGGTGAGGTCCACGAGGGCACCGCGGTGACCGACTGGATGGAGCAGGAGCGCGAGCGTGGCATCACCATCACCGCCGCCGCAATTTCTTGCGCTTGGAACGCCTCTTGCGGTCCGTGGAAGGGCATCAAGCAGCGCATCAACATCATCGACACTCCTGGCCACGTGGACTTCACCGCCGAGGTGGAGCGCTCGATGCGTGTTCTTGACGGTGCCGTTGCCGTTTTCTGTGCCGTCGCCGGCGTTCAGCCCCAGTCCGAGACAGTATGGCGTCAGGCCAACAAGTATGGCGTTCCCCGCGTCGCTTTCATCAACAAGATGGATCGCACCGGCGCCAATTTCTTCCGGGCCATCGACGAGATGCGCGAGAAGCTCAAGGCCAACGCTCACGCCCTGTTCCTTCCTATCGGCAACGAGGAGAACTTTGTCGGTGTCGTCGATCTCGTCCAAGAGGTAGCCTACATGTTCGAAGATCCGATGAATATGGATCTCGAGCCCAAGCTTCATCCGATTCCCGCTGACTTGGTTGAGAAGACCAAGGAATACCGCGAAAAGCTCATCGAAGCCGTCTCCGACTTCGACGATGCGCTGGCTGAGAAATATCTGAGCGGCGAGGCAATCACCGCCGCCGAGTTGATGGTCGCGGTCCGTAAGGCCACCGTCTCCATGAAGTTTACCGGCGTCATTCCTGGCTCCGCCTTCAAGAAGAAGGGCGTTCAGCGCCTGCTTGATTGCGTCGTCAACTACCTCCCCAACCCGCTCGATCTGCCCCCCATGATGGGCCAGAACAGCGATGGCGAGAGCGTCGGTGTTGTTCCTGACGACAAAGCCAAGCTTGCCGGTCTTGCTTTCAAGCTTTGGACCGATCCTTTCGTGGGTAAGTTGGTTTTCTTCCGTGTTTACACGGGCGCTCTTCATAAGGGCACCGCTGTTTACAATCCCCGCACCCGCCGCTCTGAGCGCGTTTCTCGCCTCGTGTTGATGCGCGCCATGGATCGTGAGGAAATCGACATCGCCTACTCTGGCGACATTTGCGCCATGGTCGGCGTGAAGGAAGTGATCACCGGTGACACGCTCTGCCATGAGGATGCCGATATCCGCCTCGAGCCTCCGTCCTTCCCTGAGCCCGTCATCGCGATGTCGATCGAGCCGAATTCCAAGGCTGACCAAGAAAAGCTGGGCACCGCGCTCCAGCGTTTGGTTGCCGAGGATCCGACCTTGCGCGTCAAGACCGACCAAGACACCGGCCAGACCATCCTCGCAGGCATGGGCGAGCTTCACCTCGAAATCATCGTGGACCGCATGAAGCGCGAGTTCAAGGTTGAGGCTACCTCCGGCAAGCCCCAGATCGCCTACCGCGAGACCGTTACTGCTCCCGCGAACGGCGAAGGCAAGTTTGTCCGTCAGTCCGGTGGTAAGGGCCAGTATGGCCACGTGGTCTGCACCATCGAGCCGAACGAAAAAGGCAAGGGCGTCGAAGTCATCAACGAGACCGTTGGCGGCTCCATTCCCAAGGAATTCATCAAGCCCTCCACCGATGGCATCCTCGAGGCGGCCAACAATGGTGTCATCGCCGGCTTCCCGGTTGTGGACGCGATTGTTCGCATCAAGGACGGTTCCTTCCACGAAGTGGATTCCTCCGAAATGGCCTTCAAGATGGCGGGCATCTTCGCGTTCAAGGACGCGATGAAGAACGCCAAGCCCATCCTCCTCGAACCCATCATGGGCGTCGAGGTCACCACTCCGGAAGAGTATCAGGGCGACCTGATCGGCGATATCAATCGTCGTCGCGGCACCATCCAGGGCATGGAAAACAAGAACGGTGCCTGCATCATCAGCTCCGCCGTGCCGCTGGAAAACCTCTTCGGTTACGTTACCGACATTCGCTCCCTTTCCAAGGGCCGCGCGTCCGCCTCCATCACTCCCTCCCATTTCGAGCAGGTCCCGAATCAGCTTCTCGCCAAGATTGTCGAGAACAACGCCAAGGGTCCGGCCCGCACGTAAAACCTCGTTCTTTTTCCGCCATGAAAGGCCAAAAAATCCGCATCCGTCTCAAGGGTTTCGATTACCGCGTAATCGACCAGTCCGCCCTCGAGATCGTCGAGACCGCCAAGCGCTCCGGCGCCCGTGTCTCCGGTCCCGTTCCGCTCCCGACCCAAATCGAGAAGCTGACCGTTAACCGTTCCCCGCACGTGGACAAGAAGTCCATGGAGCAGTTCGAGAGCCGCACCCACAAGCGCCTCATCGACATCATCGAGCCCACCGCGCAGACCGTGGACGAGCTGAAGAAGCTCAACCTCCCTTCCGGTGTCGATATCACCATCAACGTGTAAGTATCCGTTTATCGAATACTCACCACCCAGTCCTTTCAGTCCAACAGTTTAGCGCGCTTCGGCGGCCTCCGCCGAAATCGCTAATGTAGGTCTCACGAAACGGAAACCCTCCACCTACCGCTTAGCCATGATCAACACCCTCATCGGTAAAAAGATCGGGATGACTCAGGTCTATGACGCTCAAAACGTCTTGGTCCCCGTCACCGTAGTCGAAGCCGGACCCAATTCTGTGGTCCAGGTTAAGACCGTAGCCACCGACGGCTACAATGCAGTTCAACTCGGGTTCTCGGCCAAAAAAGCCAAGAACACCTCCAAGGCCGAAATCGCCCATGCCGCCAAGGCTGGTCTCGAATCCGCCCCCCGTGTTCTCTCCGAGGTTCGCCTCGCCGAGACCCCCACCCAGAAGGCCGGTGATGTGATCACCGTCGATGCCTTCAAGGAAGGCCAGTTGGTGGACGTCATCGGCGTCACCAAGGGCAAAGGCTTCGCGGGCGTCGTCAAACGCTTCCGCGCCGCCGGCGGTCCCGCCACCCACGGCTCCATGTTCCATCGTCGCATCGGTTCGATCGGCATGCGCCAGACCCCTGGCCGCACGTGGAAAAATCAGTCCATGCCCGGTCACATGGGCCAAGTGAAGCGCACCCTTCAGAACCTCCAGGTTGTGAAGATCGTTGCCGACAAGAACCTCATCCTCGTCAAGGGAGCCATCCCTGGCGCAAACGGCGACGACGTTATCGTCCGCACCGCCATCAAGGGCCAGCCCAAGGCCTGATAAAGGAGCACGCCACCCATGAAACTCAAAGTTTACAGCGCCGACGGTAAAACCTCCCGCGAGCAAGACTTCGCCGATCTCCCTCAGTTTGAGGGTGATAAGGGCGTTCAAGCACTCAAGGAAGTGATCGTCGCCATCAACGCCAACGCCCGTCTCGGCACCCACTCCACGAAAACTCGTGGTGAGGTATCCGGCGGCGGCAAGAAGCCCTGGCGCCAGAAGGGCACCGGACGCGCCCGTGCCGGCTCCAACCGCTCCCCCATTTGGGTCGGCGGTGGTGTCGTCTTCGGTCCCAAGCCCCGCGACTACTCCAAGAAGATTAACAGCCAGGTGAAGGCACTCGCTTTCTCCCGCGCCCTCTTCGAACGCGCCGTCGCTGGCGAGATCGACGTGATAGAGGCTTGGTCTGTCGCCCAGCCCAAGACCAAGTTGATCAACGAGGTTGTCGCTCGCATCGCCCCAATCGGGAAGATTCTTCTCGTTGATGACAGCTTCTCGGTCACGGCCGCCCAAGCTGCCCGCAACATCGAGGCGCAATATAAGCGCATCATCGTCAGCTCCAAGGGCCTCGAGAAGATCATCGCCCGCGTCAACGGAGGTAAGAACTAATGAACGCCCTCGCCGTCCTCAAACAAGTCCGTCTCACGGAGAAGGCTTCCGGTCTGTCTTCCGAGCTCGGTCAATACACCTTCGAGGTTTACCCGAAGGCCACCAAGCATCAGATCGCCGCAGCGGTCGAAAAGGCGTTCAAAGTCAGTGTTGTTCGCGTCAACACCCAGACCATCGCCGGCAAGCCCAAGCGCACCCGCTCGGGTCGTCCCACCACCACGTCTGTCCTCAAGAAGGCCATCGTGACCCTCAAGGCGGGCGACAAGATCGAGCTGGTCTAAGGCCGAACGACACCACCTAAGGAACCACCCAACATGGCTCTCAAATCCTTCCGTCCCCTCACTCCTTCTCAGCGCTTCACCGTGCTGAATTCGGATGAGACCCTCTCTGACAAACGCCCCGAGCGGTCCCTGACCTACTCTCAAGCCAAGTCTGGCGGCCGCAACAACAACGGCCGCATCACCAGTCGCCGTCGTGGCGGCGGTCACAAACGCCTTCATCGCATTGTGGATTTCAAGCGCGCTATCCTCGACGTGCCCGCCACGGTCGTTGCGCTTGAATACGATCCCAACCGCTCTTCCCGCTTGGCTCTCGTGCAGTATGAAGGCGGCGAGAAACGCTACATCATCGCCGCCAATGGCATGAAAGTGGGCGACAAGCTCATCACCTCGAACAAAGCCACCACCAACGATTTTCTTGTTGGTAACAACTTCCCTCTCGAGATCATCCCCCCCTCCACCAAGCTGCACTGTGTCGAGCTCATCCCGGGCCGCGGTGCCCAGCTCGGACGCACCGCTGGCACCTCGATCGAACTTGTTGCGGTCGAAAACGGCGTAGCCCAGCTTAAGATGCCTTCCGGCGAGATTCGCTTGGTCAATCCCAAGTGCCGCGCCACCATTGGCGAAGTTGGCAACGGTGACCACATGAACCGCTCCCTCGGTAAGGCCGGTCGCAGCCGCTGGCTCGGCAAGCGCCCCCGTCAGCGTGGCGTTTCGATGAACCCCGTCGATCACCCCAACGGTGGTGGTCAGGGCAAGTCCAAGGGTGGTGGCGGTCGCCAGCACCTCGTGTCGCCTTGGGGTCAGCTCGCGAAGGGCTTCCCCACCCGCAAGCGTTCGAAGCCCTCGAACAGCCAGATCCTCGTTCGCCACAACGGCCGCAAGCCGCGCGGCAAGAAGTAATCACCTTACCGCTTACCCACCATGGCCCGTTCCATCAAAAAAGGTTTCTTTGTCGATTACCACCTGCTCGAAAAAATCGAGAAGGCTGTCGCCACGAACAACAAGAAGCCCATCCAAACCTGGTCCCGTCGTTCGACCATCACGCCCGATTTCATCGGTCACAACTTCAACGTGCATAACGGCAAGGCTTTCGTCTCCGTTTATGTCACCGAGAACATGGTCGGTCACAAACTAGGCGAGTTCGCCCCCACCCGAGTCTTCAAGGCGCACGGTGGCATGACCCGCAAGGAGATCTAGTTGCTCGTATCCGCGCTTTTCCGTCATCCGATGGTTTCTTCCACCTCCGCTTTTCGCTTTTTGGTCGCCGCCTCTCTCGGCGCGGCCTCGGCGTGGGCTGAGGTGGCGGCTCAACGTTCGGTTGGCGGCGCGCAAATCCGTCACATCAGTTCTTCGTCAACCGCAGACCTCGTCATTCTTGATGCAGGTCACGAAGCCGGTTTGCGCGAGGGTATGGTTTGCACGGTTTCGCGCGCAGGTCGTCGTGTAGGCGAGCTTCTGCTCGTTGACCTTCGGCCCCGTGCGGCCAGCGCCCTAATCATCGATCTTGCTCCCGACCTCGGTTTCCAGCTTGGAGACCATGTGTCTGTTAAAACTGTTTCCACTCGATAAATATCATCCAACCAAAGGGCAGGGCAGAGTAAATTCTCTGCGGCTGTCGCCTCTAAAAAAGGAATCTCATACCATGGAAGTCACCGCAATCACTCGCAACGCTCGCATGTCCCCTAAAAAGGTTCGCGAAGTTGCCCGCACCATCACTGGTCGTCGCGCCACCGAGGCCTCTGAATACCTCGCGCTCATTCCGCGCAAGTCAGCCCAGCTCATCAACAAGACGCTCAAAAGCGCCATCGCCAACGCTGAGAACAACAACAATCTCTCGTCCGACGCCTTGGTCGTGAAGACCGCCTATGTCGATCAAGGGCCTGTGCTAAAGCGTTTCAAAGCCGCTGCGCGCGGCACCGCCGCTCCCCGCCGCAAGAAGATGAGCCACATCACCGTCATTCTCTCTGACGGCCAATCCAACTAAGACTTACCACCATGGGCCAGAAAACCAATCCCACCGGCTTCCGTCTCGCCGTCCGTCGCAACTGGCAGTCTCGCTGGTATGCTACCAAGAAGGACTTCGCCAAGCTCCTCCACGAGGACCAGATCATTCGTAATTTCCTGATGGAGAAACTCAAGGGAGCTTCCGTTCCCAAGATCTTCATCGAGCGCGCTTCGAATCGCGTGCGTGTCAAGATCTACACTGCTCGTCCTGGCATTGTCATCGGCCGCAAGGGTGCCGAAGTCGAGGTCATCAAGGCCGACCTCGCCAAGCTCACCGGCAAGGAAGTCCTTCTCGATATTCAGGAAATCAAAAAGCCCGAGATCGAGGCCGGTCTTGTCGCCGAAAACGTGGCGCTGCAGCTCGAGCGTCGCATCGCTTTCCGCCGCGCCATGAAGAAGGCCGTGGAGACCGCCATGAGCCTCGGCGCCGAAGGCATCCGTATCCAGTGCTCAGGTCGTCTGGGCGGCTCCGACATCGCCCGCCGCGAGTGGCAGCGCAAAGGTCGCGTTCCTCTCCATACCCTCCGCGAAAACATCGATTACGGCTTCTTCGAAGCCAAGACCCTTTACGGCAAGATCGGCGTCAAGTGCTGGATCCTGAAAAAAGACGAAGCGACCGCCTGAGTCTTCGTTCCCCGTCCAACACCACCCATCTAAAAACAGGAGAACACCACCATGGCTCTCGCTCCCGCCCGCACCAAATACCGCAAATCGCAAAAAGGTTCCCGTAAGGGCAACGCGAAACGCGGCAATACCCTCGCCTTCGGCGAGTTCGGTCTTCAATCCCTCAGCCGCGGTCCCATGACCGGTCGCCAAATCGAGGCCGCCCGCGTCACCATCTCGCGCCATCTTAAGCGCAAGGGCAAACTCTGGATCCGCGTTTTCCCGCACAAGCCCATCACCAAAAAGCCCGCCGAAGTTCGAATGGGCTCCGGTAAGGGTGCGGTTGAATTCTACATCGCCCAGATCAAACCCGGTGCCGTTCTTTTCGAACTCGCCGGCGTCCCTGCCACCATTGCCAAGGAGGCGTTTCGCCTCGCCGACGCCAAGCTGCCCTTCAAGTGCCGCTTCATTGTTCGCGAGACCGCCGCCGCCGCCTAATCCGCCCCCGGAGAACCTTATCATGAAAGCCAAAGAAATCCGCGAACTCTCCGCGGCCGAGATCAACGTAAAGCTTAACGAAACGCGCGAAAAGCTGCTCGGACTCCGCCTGCGCAAGCAGACCGGCCAGGTCGAGAAGACCCACGAGCTTCGCTCCCTCCGCAAGGACATCGCCCGCCTCGAAACCATCAAGACCCAGAAGGCCGCCGCCTGAGGCGTGCGCCGAGGAAACCTACCATGTCCACTCCCGCCCGTAATTCCCGTAAAACCCTGATCGGAAACGTCACCAGCCGTTCTGGTGACAAGTCCATCAAGGTCACCGTGCCCTTCAAGGTTCCGCATCCCCGCTACAAGAAGGTCATCAATCGCAAGACCGTCGTGCACGTTCACGACGAGAAAAACGACACCAAGATCGGCGACAAGGTCGAGATCATGGAGACCCGCCCCATCAGCCGCCTCAAGCGCTGGCGCGTCACCAACATCATCGAGCGCGCCGTCACCGCCGACGTCGCCGCCATCACCGAGGCCGATGTCGCCGCCTCCATCAAAGCCTAACCTGCCGGAGACACCCAGACCATGATACAACTTCTTTCTCGCCTCGAGGTCGCGGACAACACCGGCGCCCGCAAGGCCTGCATGATCCGCAAAAAGGGTCAGCTTACCGACACCGCCGCCGTCGGCGACATCATCACCGTCCACATCAAGGACTCCGCCACCGATGCCACGGTGAAGAAGGGCGAGGTCGCCAAGGCCGTCGTCGTTCGCACCAAGGCTCCCGTGCGTCGCGCCGATGGTTCTTACCTTCGTTTCGACTCCAACGCCATCGTCATCATCGGTGCCGACGGCAACCCCAAGGGCACCCGTATCTTCGGCCCTGTCGCTCGCGAACTGCGCGCGAAGAACTTCATGAAGATCATCTCCCTTGCTCCGGAGGTCCTCTAACATGCCCGCCACCTTCCATATCAAACGCAACGACGAGGTCGTTGTCATCGCCGGTTCCCACAAAGGTAAGTCCGGCAAGGTCCTCGAGATTCTCGCCGCCAAACAACGCGCCCGCGTTGAAGGCGTCGGCATGATCAAGCGTCACCTCAAGAAGTCTCAGGAAAATCCCAACGGCGCCATCGTCGAGCGAGAGGGTTCGATCCACGTGTCGAACCTTCAGCTCAAGTCCCGCTTCGATGCTTCCAAGAAGCGCGCGGCCAAGGCTGCCTGATACGCTGGGCATCGATCAAAAATAAAACGGCTTGCTTGGGGCGGGGTTCCACTCTGTAACCTCGCCCCTTTTCGTCACTCCACTTTTCCTTCTTAATTTTTAAACTCTAGGTCGTCGGGTCGGCAATCCGGCGGTAACACCATCCAAATGAGCACCAAACGCACTCCTTTCTTTAAACAGCATTACTTCGAGCAAATCGTCCCGGCCCTCATCAAGGCCCGCGGATACAAGAATAAGCACGAAGTGCCCAAGCTGACCAAGATCAGCCTCAACACCGGCATCGATGCCGAGGCTGACAAGAATCAGATCGCTGACATCCAGCGCGATCTGTCTGCTATCGCCGGTCAAAAAGCGGTCTTGGCGAAGTCCAAGAAGGCTATCTCGAATTTCAAGCTCCGCCAGAATCAGGTCGTCGGTGCCCACGTGACGCTTCGTGGCGACGCCATGTGGGAGTTTCTCTACCGCCTGATTGCGGTGGCCCTTCCCACCATCCGCGACTTCCGCGGCGTGCATTCCAAACTCGACGGTCAGGGCAACTACGCGCTCGGCGTCACTGATTTCACCATCTTCCCCGAGATCAACGTTGAGAGCGTGAAGAAGAGCATGGGTCTTGATATCAACATCGTGACCACCGCTGAGTCTGATGACGAGGCTCGTGAGCTCCTCAAGTTGCTCGGCATGCCCTTCCGCCGCACCGAGGCCCAAGTCGCCGCCGACAACGCGGCCAAGGCCAACGCCGCCTAACCCTCAAACTACTTTCCGCCATGCCCAAGACCTCCGCCATTCACCGCAACGAGAAGCGCAAGCGCCTCGTCGCCAAGTTCGCCGCCAAACGCGCCGAGCTCAAGGCCGCCTTGCTCAATCCCAACGCCACCAACGAAGAGTTTTTCGCTGCTTCCAAGGCTCTCCAGAAGCTGCCCAAGAACTCTTCGCCCGTGCGTGTTCGCAACCGCTGCAGCCTCTCCGGCCGTCCCCGCGCGTTCATCCGCAAGTTCGGCGTTTCCCGTATCACTTTCCGCGAACTTGCTCTTAACGGCAAGATTCCCGGTGTTACCAAATCTTCTTGGTAAATCACTTTTCGGCCCACGGGGGTTGAGTTTCGCGTAAGCGAAACCGGATATGACCCGCGCGGCCCGTCTCCAAACCACCAACATCCAACCACAATGACCGATCCAGTCAGCGATTTCCTGACCCGCTTGCGCAATTCCGCTCGCGCCGGCCAGGCACAGTGCGTCGCTCCGCACTCCAAACTCAAGGAGAGCCTCGCGCTTATCCTCAAGAACGAAGGCTACGTTTCCGATGTGGCCAACGGGACCGATGCCAATGGTCACAAGACCGTCGTCGTCACCCTGAAGTATGTGGACAATGTGCCCGCCTTCACGAACTTGTCCCGTATCTCCACGCCCGGCCGCCGTCTTTATGTCGGCTACTCCGACATTCCTCGCGTGCTCAACGGCCTCGGCATCGCCATCCTCTCCACCTCCAAGGGTTTGAAGAAGGATCAAGATTGCCGCCGTGAGAAGCTTGGTGGCGAACTCGTTTGCAACGTCTGGTAACCCAAGGAACCACCCAACATGTCACGCGTAGGCAAAGTTCCCGTTATCATTCCCGCCAAGGTTAAGGTGGAAGTCAAAGACACCACCGTGTCGGTTGATGGCCCCAAGGGCAAAATCACCCGCACCTTCGCTCCTGTCGTTTCGATCAATGTGGCCGACTCTAAGGTCACCGTTGCCGCCAAGGACGACTCCCGCTTCTCTCGCGCCATGTTCGGCACCGCTCGTTCGGTGATTGCCGGCATGGTCAAGGGCGCCGCGGAAGGCTTCTCCAAGGACCTCGAAATCACGGGCGTCGGTTTCAAAGCCGCGCTCAAGGGCAAGCAGCTCGATCTTGCTCTCGGTTACTCGCATCCGATCCTCTTCGACATCCCCGAAGGTATCAAGATCACCGTCACCGAAGGCACCAAGGTGAAGATCGAAGGCGCCGACAAGCAGGTCGTCGGCATGGTCGCTTCCCAAATCCGCTCCTTCTATCCCCCCGAGCCTTACAAGGGCAAGGGCGTCAAGATCGTCGGCGAGCGCGTCCGTCGCAAGGAAGGCAAGACCGTCGCCTAATCGTGACGCTCTTCTTCATAATTTTAACCCATCTCAAGGCCGCTTAAGCCATGAATACCATTCGCAAAGCAGATCTCCTTCAGAAGCGCCGCTGGCGCATTCGCAAGAAGGTGTTCGGCACCTCCGCCCGTCCCCGCCTCGCCGTCAAATTCTCGACGAAGCACATCTATGCCCAAGCCATCAACGACGAGACCGGCACCACGGTCGCGTTTTTGGGCACCCTCGACGCCGAGCTGCGCAAGCAGAAGCTCGCCGCCAACCTCGCCGGCGCCACCGCGCTCGGCCAAGCTTTCGCCGCCAAGGCCAAGGCCGCCGGCATCGAGTCTGTCGTGTTCGACCGCTCCGGCGCTCGCTATCACGGCAAGGTCAAAGCCTTTGCCGACGCCGCCCGCGCCGGTGGTCTCACCTTCTAATCACTTAAAATGAGCAACTTCAATCCCCCCGCCGGCGGCAACAACGAAGGTCGCGGCAACCGCGGTCCGCGCGGTCCTCGTCGCGATAATCGCGACCAGCAGGACGATTCCGGCCTGTTCGAGAAGGTCGTTTTCATCAATCGCTGCGCCAAGGTCGTTAAGGGTGGTCGCCGCTTCTCGTTTGCCGCCATCGCCGTCGTCGGTGATCGCGCCGGTAAGATTGGTGTCGGCTATGGCCGCGCCAACGAGGTGCCCGACGCCATCAAGAAGTCCACCGAAGGTGCGCGTAAGCACATGTTCGCCGTGAAGATCAAGGGCGACACCATTCCCCACGAGGTGTTTGGCGCCTACGACGGTGGCAAGGTGCTGCTCAAGCCCGCCGTTCCCGGCACCGGCCTCATCGCCGGTGGCGCGGTTCGCGCCGTGCTCGAGGCCGCTGGTGTCAAGAATGTGCTGACCAAGTCGATGGGTTCTTCGAACCACATCGCCGTGGTCAATGCCACCGTCGCCGCCCTGCTCCAGCTCAAGACCGCCGAGGACTACGCCGCGCTTCGCGCCTAAGCGTCCCTCGCTTCTCCATCCGAGTCCCGATTCGCCATTTCGCGGGTCGGGGCGCCCCTACATAAGGAAACACTCACATGAAACTTCACGAACTTAAGAACATCGAAGGCGCGACCCACCGTCGCAAGCGCGTCGGCTGCGGCCGAGGCGGCGGCCACGGCAAGACCTCCGGTCGCGGTGGCAAGGGCCAGACCGCTCGCTCCGGCGGCTCCATCCGTCCCGGCTTCGAAGGCGGCCAGATGCCCCTTTACCGTAAGCTGCCCCACCGCGGCTTCAACTCGGCCAACTTCCGCGTCGAGTATCCCGTCATCAACGTCGGCGACCTCGCCGGCCTCGATGCCTCCGTCACCGAAGTGAATGCCCAAGTGCTCGCCTCCGCCGGTCTCATCCGCGGCGGTGTCACCACGGTCAAGATCCTCGGCACCGGCGAACTCACCCGCGCCCTCAAGGTCACTGCGGCCAAGTTCTCCGAGTCCGCCAAGGCCAAGATCGAGGCCGCCGGTGGTCAGGCCATCGTCGCCGCTTAAACTCGCGCGCCACGTCCATGTCGCGAATCGGTCACGCCTGCGTGACATGACGCCTTCGATGGGCGGGTGAGCGCCGCAAAGCGCCCCCGCCCTTTTTCCGTTTTCCCGTCTCCGCTCCTTTTTCCCGTGCTATCCGCCTTCACCAATTCCCTGAAGATTCCCGAGCTCCGCTCCCGTATCTTCTACACCCTCGCGCTCCTTTTCGTGGCCCGCGTCGGCGCGCACATTCCGCTGCCCGGCCTAGATCCGAAGCCTCTGCAGGATTTCTTCGCCGCCAATGTCGGCGGCGCCAGCGGCGCCGTGGTGGGCCTCTACAATATGTTCACCGGCGGCGCGCTCCTTAAGGGTGCCGTCTTCGCGCTGGGCATCATGCCCTACATTAGTGCGTCCATCATTTTCCAGCTCATGAGCGCGGTGGTGCCCGCCCTGAGCCGGCTGCAGCAAGAGGGTGATGTGGGCCGCCAAAAGCTTACCCAATACACCCGCTACGCCACGGTGCTGATCTGCATCGTTCAGGGTGTGCTCTTGATCCTGACGCTGGAAAACCCGCAGCGACTTTTCCAAGGCTACGACGTCAACACCTACGGTCAGATCGTGATCGTGGATCACTTCACTTTCCTCGTCACCTCGGTGATATTCCTCACCGCCGGCACCATGGTGCTGATGTGGCTTGGCGAGCAGATTACCTCGCGCGGTATCGGCAATGGTATCTCGCTGCTCATCACCGTCGGTATTCTGGCCGACATCCCCGGTGCCGCCGCCTCGTTGTGGCAGTTGATCAACCCCGCTGTCGGTGTCACCACCCGCCTCGGCGCGCCCCAGCTCATCGTCATGCTGGTGCTTTTCCTGATCGTAACCATGGGCCTCATCGCCGTGGTCCAGGGCCAGCGCAAGATTCCGGTCCAATACGCGAAGCGTGTCGTGGGCAACAAGGTCATGGGTGGTCAGAATTCCTTCCTTCCCCTCAAGGTTAACTACTCCGGCGTCATGCCTGTGATCTTCGCCAGCGCCATCCTGCTCTTCCCCCAGCAGTTGTTCTCCTGGCTTGGTGCCGCGCTCGACCTGCCCTTCCTCGTCGAGTTCGCCAACAACCTAGTCAGTGGTCACTGGGTTTACTACGCGGTGATGGGCTCGCTCATTCTCTTCTTCAGCTATTTCTGGGTGTCGGTCATGTTCAAGCCCATCCAGATCGCCGACGATCTGAAGAAATACGGCGGTTATATCCCTGGCGTTCGCCCAGGAGAACCGACCTCGCGCTTCCTCGATTTCGTGATGACGCGCCTCACCCTCGCGGGTGCGATTTTCCTGACCATCATCGCGGTTTTCCCCGACCTGCTCATGAATCAGCTTCGCGTCCCCCAACGCATCGCGATTTTCTTCGGCGGCACGGGTATGCTCATCACCGTCGGCGTCATCCTCGACACGATGAAGCAGGTGGAAACCTTCCTTCTCCAGCGCCACTACGACGGCTTCCTCAAGAAGGGTCGCGTTCGCGCTCGCAGCGGCAATGTGGCCACTGCGCTCAACGAGGCCGCCGACATGCAGACGGTGGGCAAGCTTTGGGCTGTGCTCGGGCTTATCTTCGCCATTGGTATCGCCGCCTGGCTGGTGAAGTATTTTCAGGCTGCCTGAAAAAGCAGCTTTACACGCGACCTCGTGTCTGCGTTGTCTTCAAATCCTTTCGTCATTTTGGCCAGCCGCTCCACCAAGCTGCTGGTCTTGAATGACGGGTCCGACCTCCCCGAGGTTTGGGCAAATCACTTTTGTTCTTTGCACATTGAGCACGTCTCTCCCGGCACTTTGGTAAGCCAGGAGATTTGTCGCCGCTCGCCGCTTGGCCAATCTGCCGAACTCGCGATGCAGCGTGGGACTCCTGTCCCCGCCGAAACCCTTGTCGCCTTGGTGCGACGTTGGTTCATGGCGCGCAAACCCGATGCGGGATTCGCCTTTGCGGGCGGTTTCCCGGCTACGTTGCTCCAAGCCCGTATACTCGACGAGTGGCTCGACGCCCGTGACGAAAGTCTCGACGCCGTCATTGCCCTATCTCCCGCTTCCGCGCGGGGCGAACTCGCCGATTACTACCGCACCCATGGTCTGCTTCTCGAAGCATCCTCCGTGGATAACGTCTTCCGCCCATGATCCCGATTAAAGATGCCTCTGGCATCGCGCGGATGCGCGAAGCCTGTGCGGTCGCCGCCTACGTTCTTCACGAGCTGAAAAAGCATGTGAAGCCCGGCGTCACCACCTACGACTTGGACCAGCTAGCAAAGGAACTGATCTCCTCGCGTGGCGCCCGCAGCGCTTGTTACGGCTATCAGATCGGCGACCGTCGTTTCCCCGCCTACACTTGCCTCTCGGTAAACGAAGAGGTGGTCCACGGCATCGGGTCTATGAAACGCGTCTTGCGTGACGGCGACATCATCTCCCTTGACATCGTGGTCGAATACCAGGGTTACATCGGCGACAACGCCTTTACCGTCGCCGTCGGCCAGATTCCTCCCGCCGTCCAAAAGCTGTTGGATGTCTCGCAGGAAGCGTTGGCCCTCGGCATCGCCCAAGCGCGCGTCGGTAACCGCATAGGTGACATCTCCCACGCCATCCAGACCCACTGCGAAAAAAACGGCTTTGGCGTCGTCCGCGACTTAGTCGGACATGGCGTTGGCGTCGAGATGCACGAGGAGCCACAGATTCCGAACTTCGGTCGCAAAGGCACTGGAGCCAAGATCCGCCCCGGCATGACGCTCGCCATAGAGCCCATGGTCAACCTCGGCACCCACCGCACCAAATGCCTCGCCGATGGTTGGACTATCGTCACCACCGACGGCGCGCCCGCCGCCCATTTCGAACACACCGTGCTTACCCGCGAGGAAGGCCCCGAGATCCTCACTGTTCCGCCTTCCGTCTGATTTTCCCATTTTCCGTCAGTTTCCACCATAACTCCCAACCTAAACCACACCCATCATGCCTCGTCTCCTCGGCGTTGATATTCCCGCGAAGAAGAAAGTCGCGTATTCCCTCCGTTACATCTACGGCATCGGACCTGTCCGTGCCGACCTCATCGTCGCCGAAGCCGGGATCAATCCCGACACCCGCGCCGACGCCCTAACCGAGGAGCAGCTCAACAAGATCCTCCACGTCATCACCGAGCACAAGTGGGTGGTCGAGGGCGACCTCCGCCGCGAGCTCACCGGCAACCTGAAGCGCCTCCAGGCCATTGGTTGCTACCGTGGCATCCGCCACCGCAAGGGCCTCCCGGTCCGCGGCCAGCGCACCCAGACCAACTCCCGCACCCGCAAGGGCCCGCGCCGCACCGTCGGCGTCACCAAGGCTCCCGCGAAGTAATCCGCAACCCTCTAAACACGCATCACCATGGCCGAAGAGACCAAGTCCGCCGAGCCCACCAAGAAGGCTCCCAAGAAAACCGCCGCCGCCGCGCCCGCCGCTGACGGTGCCGCCCCCGCCGCCGCCCCTGCTCCCGCCGAGAAGCCCGTTGAGTTGATCGGTGGCGTCGCCCGCCAGCCCACGGCTGAAGAGCTCCTGAAAGAGGAGTTGGGCACGATCAAGATCCGCAAGGCGAAGGGTTCCAAGAACGTCAGCTCCGGCATCGCCAAGATCGCCGCCACGTTCAACAACACCATCGTCTCCATCACCGACCAGAAGGGTGCCGTCATCGCCTGGTCCTCCGCCGGCAAGTGCAACTTCCGCGGTTCCCGCAAGTCCACCGCTTACGCCGCTCAGGTCGTTGCCCAAGACGCCGCCCGCAACGCCATGTCGCACGGCCTCAAGGACGTCGTCATTCACGTCTCCGGCCCCGGCCTCGGTCGTGACAGCGCCATCCGCGCCCTCCAGGCCATCGGCCTCGAGATCTCCTCCATCATCGACGTCACGCCCGTCCCCCATAACGGCTGCCGCCCCAAGAAGCGCCGCCGCTGCTAAGCCGCAGGCGTATTCACCATCGGACTACAACTTTAACAAAACAAGGCAACCAACATGGCCCGCTACACCGGCCCCACCACCCGACTCAGCCGTCGCTTCAACACCCCGCTCTTCGGCGCCACTAAGGCGTATGAGCGTCGTCCCTATCCCCCCGGCCAGCATGGCCCCCGCCTGCGCCGCAAGCTCTCCGAGTATGCCGTCGGCCTGAACGAGAAGCAGAAGCTCCGTTACATCTACGGTCTGCTCGAGCGCCAGTTCCGCAAGACCTTCGAGGCCGCCAAGCGCGAGCGCGGCGTCACCGGCGAGCGTTTCCTCCAGCTCCTCGAGACCCGTCTCGACAGCGTGGTTTACCTCCTCGGCTTTGCCAAGAGCCGCGCCGCCGCCCGCCAGCTGGTCGGCCACGGCCACATCCGCGTCAACGGCCACAAGGTGGACATCCCGTCCTACTCCGTGCAGGTCGGCGACGAGATCGAAGTTCGCGCCGCCTCGGCTTCCCGCCAGCTCGTGACCAAGAACCTCGAAGAGAGCCGCGCCCGCGCCGTCCCCGGCTGGCTGGCCCTCAACGCCGAGGCCTTCAAGGCCGTTGCCAACCGCCTCCCCACCCGCGAGGAGATGGTTCCCGAGGTCAACGAGCAGCTCATCGTCGAGTTTTACTCGCGCTTCTAAGGAAAGACCTTACGGGTCCTCCTTTCCCCCTTCCACGCAGTCATCAACCACGCCATGCCCAAACGTCTCGGAAAGTTCGAACTGCCCAATAAACTCACCAAGGTGGAGGAGGGCTCCACGCCCACCTACGCCAAGTTCATCGCCGAGCCCTTCGAGGCCGGTTATGGCCACACCGTCGGCAACTCCCTGCGTCGTGTTCTGCTCTCCTCCATCGAAGGCAGCGCCATCTCGTCGATCAAGATCGACGGGGTGCAGCATGAGTTCCAGTCCATCGACGGCGTCGTCGAAGACGTCTCCGATATCGTCCTCAATCTGAAGAAGGTTCTTCTCGTTTCCCAGAAGCGCGAGACCTTCACCCTCCAGATCAAGGTCAACAAGGAAGGTGCCGTCACCGCCGCCGACATCCAGGCCGACGCCAACGTCACCGTCGTCAACCCCGACCAGGTCATCTGCACCCTCGACAAGGCGCGTCCTTTCCACGCCGAGATCGAGATCAAGACCGGCCGCGGCTACTACCCCGGCGAGCAAAACAAGAAAGAGGAGCAGTCCATCGGCGTTATCCCGATCGATTCCCTTTTCTCGCCCGTTCGCCTGGTGAAGTATGCCGTCGAGGCCACCCGCGTCGGTCAGATCACCGACTACGACAAGCTCATCCTTGAGATCTGGACCGATGGTCGCATCGATCCGGACGCCGCCCTCAAGCAGGCCGGCTCCATCCTCAAGCACCACCTCGATGTCTTCGATCGCGTCAGCGACGAGACCTTCGAGTTCGACAACCAGCAGTCCGAGGTCAGCGAGGAGCAGAACAAGCTCCGCAAGCTCCTCAACATGTCGGTCAACGAGATCGAGCTGTCGGTCCGCGCCGCCAACTGCCTCAACAACGCCAACATCACCACCGTGGGCGAACTCGCGATGAAGACTGAGCAGGAGATGCTGAAATATCGCAACTTCGGCAAAAAGTCCCTCAACGAGATCAAGGACAAGCTCGAGCAGCTTGGTCTTTCCCTCGGTATGAAGTTCGACGAGCGCCTCCTCGAGGCCAAGAAGGAAGCCTGAAAATGTAAGATGTGAGATGGGTGATGTTTGATGGGTTTACGCCCGTCACATCATCCATCGTCCATCTGTCATCATCCATTTCGCGTTCTTCGCGCCGACGGTCCGCCCCACACGCTGCGTCCCGCTAGCCGATCGGAGAACGTAACCAAAACCAGAATACACACCCACCATGCGTCACAATATGCACCGCGCCGGTCTCGGCGTTACCAAGGAACATCGCGCCGCGATGCTCTCCAACATGGCCGCCTCCCTCATCGAGCACGGCAAGATCCAGACCACCCTGACCAAGGCCAAAGCCCTGCGTCCCTTCATCGAGAAGGTGATCACCAAGGCCAAGAAGGCCTCCGTCGCCACCGAGAAGAAGGATGCCCTCCATCTCCGCCGCATGGCCCTCAAGGACGTGCGCAACGAGACCGCCATCGC
>JALOTV010000030.1 GCA_025457685.1 Opitutaceae bacterium | reverse complement strand
CTCGCTGGATTATCTTTCCCCTGTGGCCTTCGAAAAACTACACCAACAAAACATCAAAAAAGCCGCCTAACCCTCCGTCCATTTTTTCGAGGCAAGCCCAGTCAGAACTCAGGGCAGAGACTTAAAGCTCTCCAAAGTTCTCTAGGTTCTTGGCCTAGGTGCTACCTACCACGGAGACCACACAGGAAAGAAAAGCTAGGTAAGCTCTAGGTTTACTCTTGTTCTCTTGGTGAAACTCCCGGCCCGGCCCTGACCTCGACACCAAGCGGCAAGGGCAAGCCTACGACTCTCCCGGCTGGGTGTCCTGTTTGGTTGTCTCCGTGGTCTCCCGCCCTTGGCTATTCATGGGGCAAGCGTCAGTTTCTCAACAGGAGACCCCACCCGCTACCTTGGTATGGCCTGAGCCGAGAAAGCCCCGAAAACGAGACACCCCCTCAGCTTTGCGCGGCATCCCTCGCCGCTCCCCTCACCCCGTTCTAGGTTCAAACCTAGGGCGGGGTTTTTGTTTGGCTCTATGGGTATCGACTACAGGCGCGACAACAGGCGCGCGCTTGCACAACGTGGTCGCATGTTCAACCCGGCCCCGCTCCTCTGCTCCGTGGTGATTCTCGCTCTGAGCGGTTGCGCCTCCGTAAAGATGCTACCCAGCGACGCGGCAGCCGCAGACTTTGGCCCGACCGCCGAGGGAAAGCGCGGTTGGTCAAGCTACCGGGAGACAGCCCACTTTCCCGGCGTCTCCCGCGCGCAGACCTACGAAGCAGCCAAAGCGGGCTTGGCCTCCGCCGACTTCGCCCTTGTGAGAGCCGAGCCAGCGCGCGGCGTAGTCCAAGGACAGCGAGGCATGACCGCCCACGATTGGAACATCGTTGCCGGGGTTTACTTCAGGGAAAGCGGTGACGGCTTCGCGGTTGTCGTCCTTGCCGAGGGTTCAAAAGACCTCGGCTTTTCGGGTGACGCCACGGGCGGCGCTTGGACGGGCCGGATACTTCAGGGGATGCGCGCCCATCTACAACGCTGACGGCACCCCCAACAGGTGCGGACATTTTTAGGAAAAAATCCGTGTGCCGATATACGTAACGCCTCCGCTTACTTTCCCCCGTGCCACCCCCCGCGCGCGTCACCAAGGCACGCAGGCGCGCGTTAATTTATCCCGCACGTTACGCCCCGGCGCGCATACGGTTTTGCATCGGTAAGGGTGCGCCGGACGGCCTCAGCTAGACGGCGGTGAGGCGTTCTAGTTCCGCCAAGTAGGTCAAGGCATCCTCTCGCCCTGCCCCACACATCGCTTGAGTAGGTCTCAGGCTGCGACACACGGCGGGCCGTTCCGGCTTTCCGAAGATCGCGCAGCGCATGTCGGGGAGGAGCTGCACGCAAGGCACACCCGCCGGCTTGCCGCTCTCCATGCCGGGAATTGCGGAAGAGATAGACGGTGCTATGCAGCAAGCGCCGCACCCCGCCCGGCATTCCAACGCTTTCCCCGGTGTCTCCATGCCTCAGCTTTGCCCAACGAGTCCCCGCCACAAAGGGGATTTTTAGGTCTTGACGGCCCCAACGGCTTGCCGTGGGGCATGCCGGGGATGGGCGAGGTGATGCTGGGCGCGATGCAACACGCCCCGCATCCCTCGCGGCAGGCCAGCGCCGCGTCCCTCGCCACCTGCATCCGCGGCTTACTTCAGATTGAGGTTAACCCGCAGACCGGTGTCGGCCGTCGGAGCGAGGAAGATGCGCTCGGCCGGGACCTTGCCGGTCTCGATCAACCAGGCGCGAATGGCCTGGGCGCGGCCCTCGGCGAGGGCCTGGAGCTCGGTGGCCGGGATCTCGATCCGCTGGGTCAACCTGGCCTCCATGTCGGCGAGGCTGATCGTGGGCACGACCGTCTGACCGTCCGCCGCCGCAGGCGCCGACTCGGGAGCGGACGCGGACGTGGGCGCGGAAGCGGGCGCAGACGCGTCGGGAGAAACGACTCTGGGCGCGGGCGCGGAAACGGTGGCGACGGACGGCGCGCCGTATTTCGGCAAACGGCCGACTTGGCGGCGCGGCGCGGCAGGACTCGAGGCGGGCGTGGGATCGAAGGGCGATACCACCGCGCCGCCGGCGGGCACGAGCGGGATGGACGGCGCGTTTTCATCCACGACCACACGAGGCGCGATCTCGCCGGGCGCGAGCGGGAAGGCCTCGGCGTAGAGTCTGGCCACCATGCCGGCGCGCAGTTCGGGCGTGATCTCCAACTGCTCCATCGGCGGGGTGTTCACATCGACGAGGCGGCGCGTCTCCCAGGCGAGCGAACGCACCTGTTTGTCCAGTTGCGCGCGGCGCAGCACCTCGGCGTCGCGCACCGGATCGTGCGCGCCGACGATGTCGAGGCTGAGCGCGGGGCGGGCGTTGAGGGCCTTGGCCACCGTCCCCAGTTTTTGGATACCAGCGGGGTCGATCCCGGCGGAACCGGCGGCAAAGTCCTGCCAGCCTAGCTCGTCGCCGCCGCCGCCAAAGGCCGCGCCGAGGAGCGAGAAGGGAGAGGTGGCGGCCTTGGTGAGGATGTTGACAAGCACGCGCACCACCACGCGGCCGATCTTGAACTCGGGATCGTCGAGGCTGCCCTTGACCGGAATATCGATGACGATCTTGCCCTGGGTGTCGCGCAGGAGTGCGAGCGCCAGGCCGACGGGCAGCTTGGTGGCGTCGGGGCTGTTGGTCTTTTCGCCGAGGTAGAACTGATCGAGCGTCACCACGTTGGCCGCGTCGACCTTGCGATCCGCGAGCTTGGCCGTGACGGCCACGTCGAGGTTGCCGCGCGCAAGGGTGCGGCCGACGAACTTGCCGACGTAGGGTCCCGCGCCGGGCTGCAGGTCGATGTCTTGGAAGCTCACCTTCAGGTCCACGAAGGCGGGCGTGCCAAGCGGGTTGAGTTTGCCGGTGATGGCCACGGGGGCGACGCCGTCCACCTTGCCGCGCAGATCGACGTCGGCGCGGCCCAGCGCCTCCGAGCTCAGGCCCTTGATGCTGCCGGTGAAGTCGGTGAGCGCGCCGCGGGCCGCCGGTTTGATGGAGCGGTCCTCGAAACGAAATGCCGCCCGCTCAAACGCGAAGGCACCTATGCTCACGACCGGCATGGGAGCGCTCGCACCCGAGCCCGGAGTGGCGGGGGTCGCAACCACAGGTGCCGAGTCACCAGTCCCGGCCGCGCCGGCGGGCGAGGCCGCCTGGGCGATGCTCAAGGTGCCGTCGGCCTCCACGCGCACGGCGGCGGAGGGCTCGACGAAGCGGATCTCGTCGGCGTGGAAAGCCAACGGGGCGCTGGTGGCGCGAATGCGGGTGAGGGAAAAGTCGGTCCACTTCACGAAATCTTCCGCCAGCTTGCCATCCACGGTGCGAAACTCGCCGATGCCGAAATCACCCGCGTAGCCCGCCACGCCGTCGCGCAGGGTGGCGCGGCCTTGGGCGCGGATCACGCCGCCGGCGAGGCGAATGTTGATAAACGGCTCCACGTAGGGGCTCGCGTTGGCGAAGGGCACGCGCTCCAGCGTCACGTCGAGCTGCGCCGCCAGCGGTTGCGCCGCGACTTCGCCTCCGAGGGCCACGCGGCCGCCTTCGGGTAGCTTTAGCTCAAAAGCGAGAGGCACGGCCTTGGCGAGTTCGGCGCTGTCGAGATCGCGCAGCGAAAGGGTGATGTCCTCGATGCGGTGCTCGGCGCGGCGCGGCGTGGTGAGATCGACCACGCGCACCTGCACGTCGGACAACGCGAACTCGCCAAGCGTCACCTTGGGCAGGGCCGGAGCCGGCGAAGTCGACGCGGGTGAAGTGGCCGCGCCCGCGGGCGCGGGCGTGGCGGTTGGGAGCGGCGTCACCAGACGCACCAGATCGATACCCTGCGCGTCCCGCACGGCGTTCACCCGCACGCCTTCGATCGCCACCTTGCCCACCGACGCGCTGAGCGCGGTGGCATCGGCCGCGATGCCGGTCACCGCCAAGCGCCGCAGCGCAAAGGCATCCTCTTCCACCCCGGGCGCGCCCAGGCGCACGTCGCGAAGCGTAAACGCGCCGTCGGCCAGGGTGAGCGCAGGAATGCCCTCCTTGAGCTCGAAGCTATAGCGTCCGGACAGATCCACGAACGCGGAGCGCAACTCGCCCGCGACCAGTTCGTGGTAGTAGGGCGAGAGCCGCGCCAGGTCGATGTTGGCCAGAGTGAGCTCGCCTTGCGATTTCACCGGATCGGCCGAGACCGTGCCCTGCCAAGCCAGGCGCTCGCCGGCCGCCGTGACCGCCTCGAAGCGGTAGGGCGCGTTGGGATCACCCACGGTGTGAAAGTCGCGCAGGGAGAAAGTCAGCGGACCCGCCACGGTGGAGAACGGCCGCTTGCGGCTGCCGTCGTCAAAAGTCACGCGGGCATCCGTCACGTCCAGCGCACGGATCGCCAAGGCGAGCGGCTTGCCCGCCTCCTTCGGGCCGGCGTTTTCCGCCTCGGCTGGAGCGGCCGAGTCGGCCGTGACCTTGGCCAGGATATCGGCAAAGTTAAACTCGCCCTTGTCGTTCAGCGCCACGCGGGCGTGAAACCCATCCAGCGCGATTTCCTGAAACCGGATTTCACCCGCAAACACCGACCAAGAGTCGAAGTTCGCGTAAAAGCGCCGCCAGCCGGTGAAGGCACCTTGTTTCGCGTCCGCCTCGGCGATGGAGAGGCCCTCGATGGTCGCGGAGAGCACCAGAGGATTGATGCGGATCTTCTCGATCTGCACCTCGCGGCCGAGCCGCGCCGAGAGCTGCTTGATCGCCTGCGCCTTCACGATGGGCGGCAATCCGAAGAAGCCGAACAGCACCAGCGCCGCCACCACGCCGGCGACGATCAGCGACCGGCGAAAGCGGCGGGCAAACGAAGGAACGGACCCGCGCGCGGCGCGAAGTTCTTGAATCGAAGGCGGTTTGCCGGAGGCGGAGGCGGGAGGGCGGCTCATGGTTGGAGCGCGCAGGCAAAGGCAATGCAGCCCGTCCCGCAAGCGGCCTTAGGCGACCTCGACCTCATGAGATCGCCTTGAACGCCGGCCTCACTTCAGCCCGTCGAGCAGGGCGTGCAGCTGCGCGGCGTGGTCTTTGGTATCCACCTTCTCCGCGATCGCGAGCACGGTGCCGTCCTTGCCGAGCACAAAGGCCGCGCGCGCCGGGCCCTCGTAGGTTTTGCCATACATGGACTTCTCCACTATCGCGTCGGCCGCCTTGGCAAACAGGTCGTCGGGGTCGCTCGCCAGCACGTAGGCGATGCCCTTTTTCTCCGCATACTTTTTGTGCGAGCCACAGGTGTCGCGCGAGACGGCCACGAGGTTGTAGCCCCGCTTGTCGAACTCCGCCGCGTGGGCCGCGAGGGAGTCGTTCTGTTTATCGCAGGAGCCGGTGTTGTTCTTCATGTAGACCGACACGATGGTCGGCCGGGTGAGGAGGTCTTTGAACGCGACTTCGGCCTCGGTGCCGGCGCGGAC
This sequence comes from Opitutaceae bacterium, assembly GCA_025457685.1. Taxonomy (GTDB): domain Bacteria; phylum Verrucomicrobiota; class Verrucomicrobiia; order Opitutales; family Opitutaceae; genus IMCC26134_A. Next base: position 11,229 of record JALOTV010000030.1, on the reverse strand, counting down.
GACTTTGAGCTTAAAGGCGGTTTTGAGTTTTTGACCGGGTTTGAGCATGGCCCGCCACCTTGGCCGGCACGCCGCGTCCGTCAAAGTGCGGCGCGTCATTTCCGCCCTTGCCTCCGCCGCGGGGCGCCGCGCAGGCTAACCCTTTTTCCGAAATACAAGCACCCGCCCGTCTTCGCACGGCCAGTCACGCAAATGAACCAAAACATCCGCAACATCGCCATTATCGCCCACGTCGACCATGGCAAAACTACCTTGGTGGACAAGCTCCTGCAAGATGGCGGCGCTTACCGCGCCAACCAAGCCGTTCAAGAACGCGCCATGGACTCCATGGACCTCGAAAAGGAGAAGGGCATCACGATCAAGGCCAAGAACACCTCCGTGCACTGGGGTGACAAGATCATCAACATTCTCGACACCCCCGGCCACGCCGACTTCGGCGGCGAGGTCGAGCGCGCCATGCGCATGGTGGACGGCGTGCTCCTCCTCGTGGACGCCTACGACGGCCCCCAGGCCCAGACCCGCTTCGTGCTCCGCAAGGCGCTCCAACTCGGTCTCAAGGTCGTGATCGTGATCAACAAGATCGACCGCGACAACGCCGACCCGGTGAAGATGTATGACAAGGTCCTCGAGCTCCTCATGGAGCTCAACGCCACCGAGGAGCAGTTCGACGCCCCCGTCGTCTACGGCTCCGGCCGCGACGGCTACATGATGTATAAGCTCGGCGATCCGAAGAACAACATGACCCCGTTGTTCCAGACCATCATCGACCACGTCCCGCCTCCCTTCGCCAAGCCCGCCGATCCGTTCCACATGCTGGTGTCGAACATCGACTGGTCCGACTACGTGGGCCGTATCGCCGTCGGCAAGATCCTCGGCGGCACCATCAAGGTCGGCGACCCGCTCTTCGTCCTTCGCCACTCCGAAGGCGGCAAGAAGGTCCGCGCCAAGGTCACCAAGATTTTCGAATTCACCGGCCTCGGCCAGCGCGAGGTCGCGGAAGCCCACGCCGGCAACATCGTCGGCCTCTCCGGCTTCGAGGACGTGGACATCGGCGACACCCTCGACGTGCGCGACGACGCCCACGCGTTGCCCTTCACCCAGATCGACCCGCCCACCCTCGAGATGCAGTTTGCCGTCAACGACGGCCCGCTCGTCGGCCAGGAGGGCAAGCTCGTCACCTCGCGCCAGATCCGCGAGCGCCTCATGCGCGAGCTCAAGACCAACGTCTCCATCTACATCGAGGACTCCGACCGCGCCGGCGTGTTTAACGTCAAGGCCCGCGGCTCCATGCAGGTCGCCGTCCTGGTCGAGACCATGCGCCGCGAAGGCTACGAGATCCTTGTCTCCCGCCCCACCGTGATCGAGAAGGTCGTCGATGGCGTCCGCATGGAGCCCTACGAGACCGTCTGGATCGAAGTGCCCGACGAGTGCGTCGGCTCCATCATGCAGAACCTGGCCAACCGCAAGGGCCAGCTCACCAACATGGAGAAGCTCGCCACCACGACCATGATCGAGGCCACCATCACCACCCGAGGCCTCATCGGCCTCGAGATCGACGTGATCAACGCCACCTCCGGTCGCGGCGTCACCTCCCATTTGTTCAAGGAATACGGCCCCTACGCGGGCGAGGTCCTTACCCGCCTCACCGGCACGATCATCGCCACCGAGCCCGGCGAGACCACCACCTACGCCCTCCTCATGTGCCAGGAGCGCGGCAAGCTCTTCGTCGGCCCCGGCGAGAAGGTTTACGAGGGTATGATCATCGGCGAAAACCCCCGCAACGAAGACATCGTGGTCAACGCCGTCCGCGAAAAAGCTCTCACGAACTTCCGTTCCCAGGGCTCGGGCGTCGTCACCGGCCTCATCCCCGCCGCCAAGATGTCCCTCGAACGCTCCATCGAATACATCGCCGCCGACGAACTGCTGGAGGTCACCCCGGTCAACCTCCGCCTGCGCAAGCGCATCCTCAACAGCGGCGAGCGCCAGAAGGCCAAGAAGTCCGGCAAGGCCTGAGGCCCGCGCCCTTCGCACACCGGCTTTCCGGTCAAACTCAACCGCGCCCCGAGAGGGCGCGGTTTTTTTGCGCCCGCACGGCATTCAGACCCCGTGGCCGTCATACGTGACGCTGGCTGGAGCGAGGGTATTATTTCCGCTGAAGTGCTTGTCATACGACCACCTCTGCATCGTGATGCAGGTCTTCGCATGCGCCTCCGTCTTTCCCTTTGCTTCGCGTTCTCACTCGTCGGCGGCATCGCCATGGCGGCGCCAGCCGAAGCAGAAGTCACCATCGCCGAGGCTCCCGTCACCCTCGCGCTGACCCTCACCCACTCTCCCGCGCCCACCGCGCGCGCCCTCGCCGGCGGCGACCAGCAGCTCACCTCGCGTCTCACGCGTGCACGCCTCGGCAATCGTGACATTCTGGAGGCCCTCGTCGCCCGCGGACTCATCCCCTCGGTGACGGGCTGGCGCATCGTCGCGCTCTGGACCACGTGGACCGACAGCGAACCCTATGCGGGCACCGCCTACCGCTTTTTTGCCCGCAGGGGGTCCGGCGAGGACCTTCAAACCGTGGCCATTCCCCGCGAGGTGCTCTCGGTCGAGCCGCTCGTCATCACCGTGGCCATCAACCACCGCGCCGCCAGCCCCACCGTCGTCAAGACCGGCACCGAGACGTTTGAAGTTTATCACCAAGCCACGTTCTCCAACGTTTCGTTCAGCGGCCTCGCCCACGGCATCGAGACCGGCACCGGGCGTTACGTGAAGCAAAGCGGCCAGACCGCCGGACGCTACCTGCCCAACGCCTCCAAGCTCACGCTTCAAGGCACCTTCGACGCGAAGGACGAGTCTGTCTTCGGCGTGGTGGTCGGCAGCATCAGCTACGGCGCCGCCCGGCTGGTGCCGGTCGCGTCCTTCCCCGGCAACGTCCAGACCGCCGCCTCCCTCGTCAAAACCGGCTCCGGCACCCTCACGCTGGGCGGCAGCAACACCTACACCGGCGGCAGCTCTGCCACCCTGAACCTCGGCAGCTCACTTAATCTCCAACTCGGCGCGATAGGCGGCAGCGGCACCCTCGCCTCCGGCACAATTCTGACCGGCGGCACCCTTTCCCCCGGCAGCTCCACCGGCACGCTCGAGTTGGTCCAGGACAACACGTTGACCTTGGGCACAGGCGGAAACTTTAACCTTTTCAACTCGGGAACCGGCAGCCTGACATCCGGCACCTTAGCGAGTGGCAACCTCTTGCCCGGCAGCTTCACCGGCACGCTCGCGTTTTCCAATGGCGGCACCGTGACCCTGGGCACCGGCCAAGTGCTCACCTTTGCGCCCGGCGAAACCTTTAACATGGCGACCCTCACCAGCGAAGAGCGGCTTGGCCTGATCGTGACCCCGTTCAAGCTCAGCCCCGACGGCGAGCTCACCACCACGCCGCCCGCGCCCTGACGCGGAGCAGTGTCGGCCGGAGGGGCGGCGCCATATGGCGCGTGTGGCACTGACCGACGGACCAAAAACTCGCGGCGCAAAATTTAGCTCCCGCCGTTGCGTTTGAGGGCTACCGGACTGTTTTGTTAAGTATCTGCATTTCACATTCGCTTAGCAATTCCAGCTTCTGTCCCTAGGTTACATGCCGCACGCCCACACTCGGCTCATTCTCATCGATCAAGAGCAGTTTTCCGCCGACATCCTTCGCACGGAATTGGCGCGGAAGGGATTTGGCGAAGTGCGCCATGTCGCCGACGAGGTTAGTCTGATTGCCGAGCTCAACGCCGGACCGGCGGACGTGATTGTTTTTAACTATCACTACGAGCACGCGGACGGACTGGATATCTGCGGTGTGGCCAAACGCCTCGCCCCCGAGGTGGCGATTGTCGCGGTGGTCTCGGCGGGGCCGGCCATGCGGCGGGTGCGGGATTGGGCCAAGGAGACCCGACACATCAACGTGGTCGTCGAAAAGCCCCTCTCCGACGAACGCTTTTTCCTGCTCGTCTGCGACCTCGCCTCCGCTCGACAGGCCTGCCGCGAGCAGCGCGCCCGCATCGAACGCCTGCTCAACATCATCCCCGCCGAGGCGCTAAGCGCGATCGAGCGCCCAGCCGACAAACAAACCGAGCTGTTCGAAGCCGTGGTGCTGTTCACCGACGTGCGACGTTCGACCACCTTTATCACCCAACACGCCCCCGAACAGTATTTCGCCCTGCTCAACCAGACGCTCGGTGCCCAGGCCCAGCTGGTAGAGATGTTCCAGGGCTCGGTCGTCAAATTCACCGGCGATGGCTTGCTCGCGATTTTCCGAGGCATGGGCCGCCACTACCTCGCGCTCCGGAGCGCCCTCGAGCTTACGCGCGGCGACCGTCAATCTCCCCTGCCCTATGGCGTGGGTCTGGCGCACGGGCTGGTGCTCGCGGGCTTCATCGGCAACCCCGACCGCAACGGTCGCCGGCAACACTACGACGTCATCGGGGCGACCGTGCACCTCGCCGCGCGTCTCTGCAATCAGGCCGAGGCGGGCGAACTCATGACCACGCCCGAGCTCTTGGCCAGCGCGCGTCTCGGCAGCCTGCCGCCGCGCCGGGCTTCCACGTTATCGATACGCGGCTTTCCGCAGGACATTGCCTGCGTGGGCCTGCGTTTGCCCGACGACGCCGACCGCCTGCCCGAGTGAATCTGAAGCTCACTTCAACCATCTCCTGCAACCACGCCCGATTTCCAACCACCACCATGTCCATGAAAGAAACCTTCAACTCCGCCCAGATCAGCAAAGTCATCGACCAGGCCCTCATGTATCAGTGCGCCTGCCCCGCCCAGGTGTGCCGGGCCATCTTCGAACTGCGCGAGCTCCACCAGTTCCAAATGAATTGCGCCGACGACACCGCCAACGATCGCCTCGTGCACGAGACCATCGCCGAGGCCGCCTCCCAGGCCCACCAGCTCATGGAGACCTGCCTGGAACGCATCCTCGATATCGAGGGCTGGGATCGCTCCACCCTCACCATGCCGGCTTCCCTGCGCAAAAAGACCGCCAAAAATCTCTGATCCCCGGCGCGACGGCGCGAGGAGCGCAAACGAAGGATCTACCTGCAAAAACGCCGCGTCCCCATGAGGAGACGCGGCGCAAAAAGCGAAGCTCGCGAGCGTGCGAGTGCGGATCAGCGGCTCAGCAACCAAGCCGCGAACGGCCCCTGATACAGGCCGAACACAACGCTGGCGGCGGCCAGGGCGCCGAGCGCCAGCCCCATCGGGAAAGAAACCGGAGTGGAGGCGGGCACGGCGGGCTCGGGTTCGCCCTCGGGCAGGGGCGGACGCCAGGTGCTGAAGTAGGCGGCCTTCATCCAGCCGAAGTAGTAATAAATCGAGATGACGACGCCCACCACCGCGATGGCCAGCAAGGGATAGAGGCCCGCCTTGAACGCGGCCATGAACACGAGCAGTTTGCCCATGAAGCCCGCCAGCGGGGGGATACCGGCGAGGGAGCCCAATCCGATGGCCAACACCCCCGCAAGGTAGGGGCGCTTCTTGGCGAAATCGGCGTAGTGGTCGAGGTCTTGCTCGGCGTCGTTGGGCCCCGCGACATGGGTCATGACCCCGAAGACCGCGAAAGACGCGAGCAGGTAGGCGAAGAGGTAGAACCAGACCGCACCGGCCGCGTCCGGCACGGACAGGGTGGCGATCACGCCGAGGAGCAGGTAGCCGGCATGCGATACGCCGGAGAGCCCGAGCAGACGCTTGACGTTGTGCTGGGTGAGCGCGGCGAGGTTGCCGAAGAGGATGGTCGCACCGGCCATGATGGAGAGCGTGGTGACGACCAGCGTCTCGTAGGGCTGGAAGACATACACGAGGCCGAGCAAAACCGCGAAACCAGCGGTCTTGGAGGCGACGGCGAGGAACGCGGTCACGGGGGTCGGAGCGCCTTGGTAAACGTCGGGGATCCAGATCTGGAAGGGCACCGCGCCGATCTTGAAGGCCACGCCGGCGAGGGTGAGCACGATGCCGACGGAGGCGAGGAAATCGCCGGGGTTGGCGGCGAGGAACTGGCGCACGCCGAAGTAGCCCATGGGGTTGTCGGTGGAGCCGAGGGCGGCGGGATTGCCCGCCACACCGTAGAGCAACACGATACCGAAAAGGAGCAACGCCGAGCTAAGCGCGCCGGTGACCAGGTATTTCAGGCCGGCCTCAAGCGAGAGCGGGTTGGTGCGGGTGTAGCTGACGAGGATGTAGAAGCCCACCGTCACGGTCTCGAGGGCGACGAAGAGCAGAAGGAAGTTGGCCGACTGGGCCAGAAGCATCATCGCGCCGGTGACGACCATCACGATGTGGAAAAACTCGATGCGGGGCATGCGCTGTTTGGCGAGCGCGACCACGCCGAGCAGGGAGACCAGAATCGAGCAAACGAGGAAAAAGGCCCGGAGATACTGGCCGGTTTCGCTGTGCTGAAGCAGGCTGTTGAAGCTCGTGCTGCCGAGGTAGGCGGGCGAAAAGTTGATCAACAAACCGAGCAGGATGCCCAGCTGGCCGATGATCGCGATCGTCGGGATGAGGGCGTGCTTCTTCTTCGGGAAGACGATCTCCAGGACGAGGAGCAGCAGGGCGAGCACGCCCAGTCCGATCTCGGGGGCGATGGTGCTCCACGTGTTGGAAGCGGCGGCGGCTTGAAGTTGTTCGATGGTCATTGGTGGCCGGAAAGTCGGAAGATGAAAGAGGTCGGCTTAGCGGGCGTCGGCGGATACGTGCGCCACGGCGGGGGTGGCCGGAGCGGCCTTCGCGGCTTCGACCACAGGATACACCGCCTCAAGGGTGCGATTAAGCGGCTCGGTCAGCGCGCGCGGCCAGACGCCGAAGCCCACCAAGGTGACGAGCAGCACGAGCGCCGGGATGCGCTCGCCCCAGCCGATGTCGGTGACGGCGTTTTTCTCCTGGTGCTTCAGGAAGGCGGCGGAGGGCTGGCCGTAGAAAACCTTGCCCATGGCGCGCAGGCCGTAGATCGCGGAGATCACGACACCGAGCAGCGCGGGGACAACCATCCAGCCGGCGTGATCATAGACCGCCATGAAAATGGTGAGTTCGCCCCAGAAGTTGAGGAGGCCGGGGCCGGGCAGACCGATGCTGGCGAGGACGGCGGTCAGGAAAAACGCGGCGAGCACGGGAGCTTTTTTCACCAGGCCGCCCATGTCATCCATGTCGAAGGTGCCGGTGCGGTGATAGACGCTGGTGCTGAGCAAGAAGAGCAGGGAAACGGAGAGCCCGTGCGCGACCATGAACAGCACCACGCCGCCCGCGCCGAGGGAGGAGAGGCAGGCCACGCCGATGAAGCCGTAGCCGACGTGCATCACCGAACCGTAACCGACCATCTGCTTTAGGTCGCGCTGGGCGATGGCGATGAGGCCGATGACGACGATGTTGCCCAAGGCGAGCCAGAGCAGCGCGGGCGACCAAGCCAGCGCGCCGGCGGGCAGGAGGGGCAAGGCGATCTGCACGAAACCGTAGAGACCAAACTTCTTCAAGACGCCGGCGTGTAGCATCGAGACCGAGCTCGGCGCGGCACCGTAACCGAGCGGCGCCCAGGTGTGGAAGGGGAAGAGCGAGACGAGGATACCGAGGCCGAAGAGGAGCAGGCCGAAGGCGTAGTTCTGCACCGTGCCGGAGAGACCGTTGAGCGCGATCTCCTCGCGAAGAGCGATGAGGTCGAAAGACTCGGCTCCGCTCTTGGTGTAGATGAGGATGAAACCCAGCAGCGACAGCATGGCGCCGAGCGTGAGGTAGATGGTCATCTTCATCGCCGCATAGCTGCGATCCCGTCCGCCCCAAACGCCGACCATGATGAAGGTCGCGATGAGCGCGAACTCGTGAAAGAAGTAGAAAAAGAAGATGTCGATGCTGGCGAAGACACCCATCAGCCCGCCCTGCATGACGAGCAGGAGGCCGAGGTAGAGGCGCGGACGCTCGGCCTTGGACTGCATGGCATAGAGCCCGGCGGCGAGACCCACCACGCCGGCCATCAGGAAGAGCGGCATGGAGATGCCGTTGAGGCCGAGGTGGAGAGAAATGCCCAAGGCGTCACGCAGGCCGGTGTCGTAAATCGAACGGAAGGCGTAATCGGCGCCGCCCAGCTCGGTCGGGAAATGCCACCAGGTGTGGAAGCCGAGTAGCGCGGGCAGAAGGAAGCCCACCAGAGCGACGGCCTTGGCCGCGCGGATCGGCAGCGGAGCAAGCAGCAGAAGGGCCGCGGCCAGCGGAACAAGAATGGCGGCGAGAAGCGGATCGAACGGAAGTTGCATGGAAGCTAAGTGCTAGGAGCTAGGGGCTAGTTGCTAGAGGCTAGGAACTAGAGGACGCCGGAAGCGATGGCCCAAAGAAGGACGGCGCCGCCGAGGAACCAGTAGACGTAGGTGTGGAGGCTGCCGGTGTGCAGAGCCCGCGTGGCGAGACCGAACAGACCGACCACGCCGGCGGTGCCGCGCACCACGATGCCAGAGAGGACGATCAGATCGATGTAGTTGAGCAGAAGCGCGAAACGCTGCTGCACCTTGGCCACATACCAGTCGTAGAGCGTGTCGATGTAGAGGCGCTTCTCGAAGAGTTGGTAAACCAGCGGAAGTTTAACCTGGAGAAAATCGCTGGAGGAGCCGGGACGGTATAGCAGGAAACCCAGCGCGGAACCGATCACGAAGGTGGCGGTGCCACCGACCATGGCGGCGGTGTGGCCATCGCCCTTAAGCAGGGCCAAGGCCTCGGTCGGCACCACGCGCAGGGCCTCGGGATAGAACCAGGCGAAACCGCCCAGCACCGAACCGATGGCCAAAACGATGAGCGGAAGGAGGATGAACGGGCCACACTCGTGCGCATGGTCGGAGCCCTCGCTGCGGGCCTTGCCCAGGAAGGCGGTGGTCCACAAGCGGGTCATGTAGAAAGCGGTCAGGAACGCGCCAAGCAGCAGCAGACCGAAGACGACCGGGCTGTATTGGTAGGCAAGGATCAGGATGGCGTCCTTGGAGTAGAAACCCGCGAGCAGCGGACAGCCCACGAGCGCGAGCGTGCCAAGGGTGAAGGTGGCGAAGGTGACCGGCATCTTCTTGGCCAGACCGCCGAGGCGGTAGATGTCGCCCTCGTGGTGGGTGCCGTGGAGCACGGAGCCGGAGCCGAGGAAGAGCAGGGCCTTGAAGAAGGCATGGGTGGTGAGGTGGAACATCGCCGCGGCCACGCCGCCGGTGATGCCCGCGAGCGACACATCGGCGCCGGACTGCAGGGCGACGAGGGAGCCGAGGGCGAAGGCGGCGACCATGAAGCCGAGCTGCGAAATGGTCGAGTAGGCCAGGATGCGCTTGAGGTCGCGTTGACCGAGCGCGGTGAAGCCGGCGAAGAGCGCGGTGGCGACACCGATCCAGAGGATCACGGTGAGGGCGTCGCCGGTCATGAGCACGGACACGCGACAGAGCAGGAAAATACCGGCGGCCACCATCGTGGCGGCGTGGATAAGGGCGGAGACGGGCGTGGGGCCCTCCATCGCGTCAGGCAGCCAGACGTGGAAGGGAAGCTGGCCGGATTTGCCGACCGCACCGCAGAAAATCAACAGGGCGATGGACGTGGCGACGACCGAAGGCTCGGTGCCGATCTTGGCCGCGATGTCGGCGAGGGTGATCGTGCCAAAGGCCCAGTAGGCGAGAATGATGCCGAGCAGGAAGCCGAAGTCGCCGAGGCGGTTGACGATAAAGGCCTTCTTGGAGGCGGCGACGGCGGAGGGCTTTTCAAAGTAAAAATTGATCAGCAGGAATGAACTGAGACCCACGAGTTCCCAGAAAATGAAGAGCATGATCAGGTCGTCCGCGAGGGTGAGACCGGTCATGGAGAACATGAAGAGCGACAGGCAGCCGAAGAAGCGGGCCTGGTTTTCCTCGCCCTTCATATAGCCGAGGGAGAAGACGTGGACGAGCAGGCCCACCAGCGCCACCACGGTCAGGAGGAGCTTGGAAAGCGGATCGAGCAGGAAGCCGAGATGGATGGTCAGCTTGCCGATGGTCAGCCACTCCATCTTCGCGGTGAAGTCCGGCGTGCCGAAAATGAGCTGGCCGGCGAGCAGCGCGATGGCGGTCGCCGCGGTGAGCGACAAGGCCTTGGCGATGGCGGCTTGTTTGCGGAAGAATACCCCAATGAGCACCGCGGAGACGAGCGGCGTCAGAAGGAGCGTGAGGGCGAGCTGGGAGTCGGACATTGCGGAAAGGAGAAAGAGGAAGGGCCGCGATTGGCGTGTGTCTTGGCCGGGTGACGACGGGGGGCGGCGTCAGTTTTTCAAAACGTTCAGCTCCTCGACCTGCACCGTCTGGCGGCGGCGGAAGAGGGCGACGATGATGGCGAGACCGACCGCGACCTCGGCGGCGGCGACGGTAAGGATGAAGAACACGAAGACGTTGCCATCGAGCACGCCGTTGTAGCGCGAGAAGGCGACGAGCGCGACGGTGCAGGCGACGAGCATGAGCTCGAGGCACATGTAGATCACCAAGGTGTTTTTGCGAAGGAGCACGCCGAAGAAGCCGATCGCGAAGAGCACGGCGGCCAGGTAGAGGTAGGCGTTGAGCGACACGGCGAAGGCGCCTTCGAGGGCGGCGAGAGGAAGCGCGGACATGGTGAAAAGCGGAAGTTGGCGGATCAGGGAGGAGGCGTGACGGAGCGGATCACTTCACGTCGTCGAGGCCCTCGAATTTCTTGCTGAGCACGATCACGCCAAGCATGGCGATGAGGAGCAGGAACCCGACGATCTGCACCGGCAGGAGGTAAACCGTGAAGAGCTGCTCGGCGTAGGCGCGGAGGCTGTTGCCCACGACCGGAACGGCGGAGGCGGGCAGGGTCTCGACCTGGCCGTGTTGCGCAAAACCCACGAGACCGGTGACCAGCAAGCCGGCGGCGATGACGGAGGAGACGATGGTGGCCTTGGTGAACTTCTTCCGGTCCCCGCCCTGCATATCGAGCAGCATGATGATGAAGAGGAAGAGAGCCACGACCGCACCGGCGTAAACGAGGACGAGCAGCACGGCCAAGAGGAAGGCGTCGAGCATCACGAAGAGCCCGGCCACGCCGACGAGGCTGAGCAGCAGGCACATGGCGGAGGCAACGGCGTTTTTGTTAAACACCACCCCGAGGGCACAGGCCACGGTGAAGATCGAGAAGAGCTGGAAGAGGAGGTCGGACATGGACGGATTTTTTAACCACTAATAGCCACTGATGGTCACGGATACGGGTAAA
>JALOTV010000029.1 GCA_025457685.1 Opitutaceae bacterium | reverse complement strand
GAGCTGGGGGTGGCTGCCGCGCAGCTCGAAATCCTGGGGCAGGCGGCAGAGGTAGCGGCCGTGGGATTTTTCGTGGATGGCCTCGGCGAGGTAGGCGTTGCCGACGAGGTGCTTGGCGGAGAAGAGTTCGCCGGCGAAATAGACGGGGTGGCTCTTTTTGGGGGCGGGGGTTTTGCGTCCGGGCATGAGCCGAGCAAAAGCCGAAAGCGTGCCGGGGCAATGGCCGACGACGCGGCCCGCTGGCCGACGGTCGATTAACTAGGTGATTCGGATTTTTAACGCGAAGACGCCAAGGCCCGAACCAAGGTCGCAAAGCAAGGCAACGCGATGGTTCGGGCCTTGGCGTTTCTTCGCGGCCTTTGCGTCAAAAAATCCGAAGGCTCGGGGCTGCCTCAGGTCAGGCGGCGGGCGGCAGCCTGGGCGCGGAGGCAGAGTTCGGCGGCCTTGAAAACGTGACGTTGAGTCATGGCCTTCTCGGTGCGGTTCAGGCAGTCGAGGATGAGCTCGCCGAATCGATGTAGCCCTTGGTGCCGAGGATGGTCATGCGGCCGTCGCCCCAGGTGCTGAGGCCGTCGGGGGTGAGCCAGTCCACGCGGATGTAGTTGGTGGCGCCGTTGTCGCCGACGAGGCTGGCCTCGCCGAAGTCCTCGAGCCCGGGGTGGGCGGGGTTGGCGTAGTTGCCGACGGCGGCGTTGACCACGGTGGCGTCGGTGGCGCCGGTGAAAGTGAGGAACTGCTCGAACTGGTGGCTGCCGATGTCGCAGAGGATGCCGCCGTATTGGGCCTTGTCGAAAAACCAGGCGGGGCGGGAGGGCGCGTTGAGCCGGTGGGGGCCGAGGCCGATGACCTGGACGACCTTGCCGATGGCGCCCTGTTGCACGAGGTCGGTGGCATACATGGCGGATTCGACGTGGAGGCGCTCGCTGAAGTAGCAGGCGTATTTGCGGCCGGTGCGGGCGACGACGGCCTTGGCCTGGTCGAGGTGGTCGAGGGAGGTGAAGGGCGTCTTGTCGGTGAAGTAGTCCTTGCCGGCCTCCATGACCTTGCACCCGAGGGCGCCGCGGAGATTGGGGATGGCGGCGGCGGCGACGAGGTGGACGGCGGAATCGTCGAGGATCTGTTCGAGGGAGCGGGCGACCTGGGCGCCGGGGTAGCGAGCGGCGAGGGCCTGGGCCTTGGCGGTGTCGGCGTCGAAGACCCACTTGAGCTGGCCGCCGGCCTCGACGAGGCCGTTGCACTGGCCGTGGATGTGGCCGTGGTCGAGATTGGTGGCGGCGAAGACGAATTCGCCGGGTTTGACCACGGGGCTGGGTTTGCCCTGGGGGGCGTAGTTCATGCCGTCGGATTTTTGGCTCATGGGGGCGAGGGGGAGGGCGAGGGGAGCGAGGCGGGGTGAGGAACGAAAGCCGGAGCCTGAAACGGGCGCGCGGGCGGGCTAAGGGTGGCGGCCTGCAAACAGTTGCCGCGAGGAGCGGGCGCGTTGGCCAAAGTGCTTGCGGCGAGGGTGGTAGGCGCGGGTGCCGCGGACTGGCTCAGCCGGCGGCGGCCTTGGTCATGGCGGCGAGGGCGGTGATGGCGCGCTCGATGGGGCGGCGGGTGGCCTTGTCCATGCGGTCGATGAAGAGGGTGCCATTGAGGTGATCTACCTCGTGCTGGATGCAGCGTCCGAAGAGGCCGTTGCACGTCAGGGTGTGGGGCGTGCCCTGGGCGTCCTGGAAGGTGACGCGGATGAGATCGGGGCGGGCGACGTCGCCGCGAATCTCGGGGAAGGAGAGGCAGCCCTCTTCGTAGAGAGTTTTGGCGGACGGGAGGACCTCGACCTTGGGGTTGGCGAGGACCATGGGCATGATGAGCTCGAGCGGGGGCTGGGCGCCGTCGAGTTCCCAGCTGAAATCGCGGTCGGTCTCGCGCAGGTCGATGACGCAAAGCTGGAGGGCGCGGCCGATTTGCTGGGCGGCGAGGCCGATGCCGCGCGCGGCGTGCATGGTGGCGACCATGTCGGACGTGAGTTTGAGCAGATCCGCGTCGAAGGCGGTCACGGGCGCGCCCTTTTGGCGAAGCACAGGGGTGTTGTAGTGAACAATCGCGAGCGTCATGGGTCGGTAGAGATTCGTGAAAGCCGTCAAGCGGGGCAGCGTGGATTTGCCACCCTTCCCCGCAAACCAATAGTGCCCCGCGATGATCGCCGCTCCCTCGCCCTCCCTGTCCGCCGCCCGCACGCCGCTCTGGCTCGGGCTGGCCGCGGGCGTGGCGTTGCTGGTCGCGGCGTGGCTGGTGCCGGTGCATTTGCGCGCGCTCGCGCCGGCCTTGCTGACGGCGGCGGGCGAGGGCACGCCCACGCTGGCGGAGCTGGGCGAGGCGAAGCTTGAGGAGGCGCAGCCGGGCGCGGCGGCGCTCCTGCTCGCGGGCTCGAAGGCGGCGGGCGTGGCGGAAAGCGAGACGGGGCAACTCGAACGCGCGCTGAAGGATTTTGCGCAACGCGAACCGGCGCTGATGCCCTGGGGAGGTGAAGATCCGTTTCTGGCTCCGCTCACGCGCCAACCGGCGGCGCGGGCGGCGGCGGAGCGCGGCGAGAGCGTGCCGGTGCTGCGGTTTTTCGTGACGGCGGAGGCGCGCGCGTCGCTGCGGGGATTTTTGGAAAACTCGCGCCTCGCGGCGGTGCGCGACACGCTGGCCCTCGGCACGCTGCAAAACACCGGACGCTTCGTGCCCGCGAATCGCGCGGGCGGGCAGGCCTACGAGGCGCTGATCCTGCTCGCGGCCCTGCTCCAGCAAGGCGAGCACCTCTCGCCGGCGTTGGCGCGCGAGTGGCGCGAGGCGGCGCGGGCGGCGGGCGCGAGCGGGGAGCTGGGTGCCTTTGAGCCCGTGCTGGTGGATCTGCTCGCGCTCGGGCGGCGACTGGACTGGCGACAACTCACGGCGGTGGCGGGCGCGGTGGAGACGCGCGAGACCTGGGCCGAGCTCGGCGCGCTGGCGAGGGCGGGCGGAGCGGAGTGGGACGTGGTCCTCGCCGCCACGCTGGTGGATGACTCGGCGGAGCGGGTGGCGAGATTCCGCCGCGGGCAGGCGGAGGATCCCGACGCGGATCTGCGGCTCGCGCTCGCGGAGGGGCAGGGCGCGGTGCGGCTGTTGTTGCAACGCGGCGTGCCTGTTAATCGCCAGAGCGCGCCGGCGCCGGGAGCCTTGGTGAGCCTGGCCCTGCTGCATCCCGGCTGGGCGCTGGCGCTGCGCTTCGCGCTGTGCGCGGCGGGGGCTTATCTCGGGCTGCGGGCGCTGGATCGCGCGATGCGCGGCGGCGCGGCCCGCGATCAGATTTTTCACGTGCGCAGCGGCGCGCTCGCCTTGGTGGCGACGGGTGTGTTCATCGTGGTGACCGAGCCCTACCTCGGCCGCGCCGCGCCGGTGCGCATCGAAGGCCTCACCCTGGCCATGCCGGTGCTCGGCAACCTCGCCGATCCCGATTCGCTCAAAACCATCACCCCCTCTTTTGCCATGGATACTCACTCCCTCCTCGCCATCGCGCTGTTCGGCGCGCTCCAGATCGCGATGTATCTCGTTTGTCTCGCCAAGATCCGCGACATCGATGCGCAGGCCCTCGCGCCCCTCGTTAAGCTCCGCCTGATGGAGAACGAGGAAAACCTCTTCGACGGCGGCCTCTACCTCGGCATCGGCGGCACCGCGACTGCGCTGGTGTTGCAGGTGCTCGGGCTGGTGGAGCCCAACCTGCTCGCGGCGTATTCGTCCAACCTGCTCGGCATCACCTGCGTGGCGCTGGTGAAGATCCGCCACGTGCGCCCGTTCAAAACCAAACTCATCCTCGCCGCGCAGGACGCCCTCGCGGCCGGCGAGATGATCAAGGCGCGCTGAGCACGTCTCGCGATGAACAAGACCCTCCTGCTCATCCTCTGCGATTTTCTGCTGCTGACGCTGCTCGCGCTCACGCGGTGGGAGGACGCCACGCCCGCGCCGCCCGCGCGGACCGCGAGCCCGACTCCGGTGGCCCGCGCCTACGGCGGAGGCGCGGCCACGCCCGAGCAGGACATGGTGGCGGTGATGCGCCTCTCGCTCGAGGACGAGCAGGCCCGGCGCGACGCGCTCGCGACCGAGCTCGCCCAGACCGAGGCCGAGCGCCAGGCGGTCGAGCGCGCTCGGGCCGAGCTCGCGGCGAACCTCGAACGCACGGAAAAAACCGCCGCCGAGCTGGGCCAGGATCTCGCTGCCACCCGTGCCACCGCCGAGGCCGGGCAGGCGCGCGCCGCGCAGCTCGCGCGCGAACTCGCCGCGCGCGAGGCGGAGGCCAAGCGCCGTGAAGACGAGCTGACCCGGGTGGCGGCGGCCGAGGCCGCCGCGCGCACCCGCGCAGAGGAACTGGCGGTGCGCGTGGGCGTGGTGGCGCGGGAGAAAGAGTTGTTGCAGGAGCAGGCCACGACCCTGCGCGCGGCGGTGGAGGCCGAGCGCGCCGAGCGCCAGCGCGTGCAAGCCACCGCGACCGAGCTCGCGGTCGGCGTGGGCCAGATCGCGGAGCGCACCGGCGAGCTCACCCGCGAGCTGCGCGACGCGCGACCGATCAACGCCAACACCCTCTTCAGCGATTACCTGGCCCGCCGGGTGCGCGCACGCTTCGTCGGCGAGCGTTCCACTTTTCTCGGTCCCATCACGCGCAACCACGACACCCACACCGTGCTGGCGAGCGACGGCAAAGACACCGTGGCTTTGCTGCACGTGGACGACACGCCCTTCGACTGGACGGCGGCCGGTCAGCCCGACTGGGCGAAACTCGTGCTCGTGCTCAGCCGCGAGCAAGGTGCAGCGCAGCCGGCTCGACTCGCGTTTACCTCGCTCGATCCCCGGCTGGTGGTCGTGCCGCTCGCGCCCGAGGAGGCGGTGCGACTCGGCGGCACGCCCTACCTGCTCGCGCTCGATCCCTTCAAGTTTCCCGAGGCCGTCATCATCAGCTCGAGCGGGCGCGGCTACGGCGAGATGCCATTCAAGCTCGATCCCGCTACGCCCGGTTATGTGAAGGTGGACAACCGGCTTGTGCGGCGGTTGTTTGGCGACTTCTCGCCTGCGCGCGGCGACCTCGTGCTAAGCAAGACCGGCGAGCTGCTCGGCGTGATGGTGTCGCCCACCGCCTGCGTGTTAGTGACGAATTTCCTGCCGCAACGCGAACTCGCGCTCGGCGGCGATCTCTCCGCGACGCTCACCTCGCCCGTGCTCGAGGCGGTGGCAAAGCGTTTTCAGCTCCTGCCCGGCGCGGTGAAGTGAGCCTGCCTCCCTGCCTGTCGGATTGAAGTGAGGCGCGATGCATCCGGCGCCATGCCCGCCTGACTCGTCAGGTCTTCGCGCCAATGTTCGTATTACGAACATTGGTCGGCGCAGTGTTTTGGGTGCTTCGGCGGGCGGATTGTGCGAGCAGCACGAACAGGCGAAGCGCGCGTTCCGCGTCGGGCATCGCCGAGTGTTTGTCGAAGTATTCCCCGATGCGCGCCCGGTGAACGCCGAGTTCGCGCGCGAGGATGGCGCGTGCGCCGCGTTTTTGGACTAGAGGACGGCTCATTTCCGCCAACGCGTTCCAAAGCGGCGTATCGGCGCCCGGTCGCAGCGTGGTCCCGCGACGAGTGCGCGGACGTCGTGGTTCGGCCCGTTTTCGCGCCTCTTTCGTCATTTCACGGGCCGTCTCCTCCAGTATCGCCGCAAAATCAAACAACGCGCCCAACCGTGGATGTGTCTTTGTGCCCATGCCCAATGTTCGTAATACGAACATTGGGCATGGGCAAGTTTCGGCGGACGCGTGTCGACAGTTTTTCTTTCGGGATTGGGCGTGTCGGCCGTGTTTTCGCGACGGGATTTTTGGTCAATGTTCGTATTACGAACATTGTTCGAGGGGCGGGAGTTGGGGGGCGGATACGTGGTGTGTTCGGTGCATCGGGAGGGGGCGTGGACGGAGGGTTGCCAGTGGCGGGGTGAAGGGCGAAGGGTATGGGAAATGGTGTCCGGCATGCCCGATATTCTCTGGATCGTGACCACGCAGTGGCGCGCGCAGGCCTGCGGCTATGCGGGCGATCCCAATGCGCGCACGCCCGCGCTTGATGCGCTCGCGGCCGATCCGCGCACGGTCAACTACACCCAGGCGGTGACGCCGCATCCCTTTGGACCCTTCGCGCGGGCGGCGCTGTTGACCGGCGTGGCGAGTCCGGAGAACGGGGTGCGCGACTACTGGGACGCCTTGCCCCGCGAGGCGCGCACGGTGGCGCATGCGCTCGGGGAGCGAGGCTACGCGACGGCGTTTTTCGGCAAATGGGGCGTGGGCGAACGTGACCGCGCCGCGCCGCTGGTGGGCGAGGCGGCGGCGCGCGTGCCGGTGCCTCGCGAGGCGCGGGGGGGCTTTGCGCACTGGGTGGGATTTGAAGGCGGCTTTTTGCTCAACGACCCCTGGCTGCACGGCGACGGGATCATGGCTGGCGATTTCGAGCGCGCGCACGGTTACCAGAGCGATGTGCTGTGCGAGCGGGCGGCTGCGTGGCTGGAGCGGGCGGCGGTGGGCGACGGGAGGCCCCGTTTCAAGGTGGTGAGCCTGGAGGCGCCGCATCCGCCCTACGATGCGCCGACGCCCGTAGGGATTTCGCGGATACGTCCGGAAGACGTGGTGCTTCCCGCGAATGTGCCGCGCGGTGGAGAGGTCGGGCCGAAGGCGCGGCGCGAGCTTGCGGGGTATTACGCGCACATCGCGGCGACGGATGCGGCCATCGGCCGGCTGCTCGCGCGCCTGGCCCCCGAAACCATCGTGGTGGTGACCTCGGTGCATGGCGACATGCATGGGGCGCACGGGCTTTTCCGCAAAGGCTGGCCGCATGAGGAGAGCGTGCGCGTGCCGCTGTTGGTGCGCGGCGCGCCGGGCTCCTGCGGCTTTTCGGATGAAGCGGTGTCGTTGCTGGATTTGCCCGCGATGGCGTTGGCATGGAGCGAGGGGCGGGCGTGGTGTTGCGGGCGCGAGCGGGCGGAGATTTCGATGCCGTGCGTGGTGGCGCTGCCGCACCAGTGCGACCGGGTGTGGAGCGGCTGGCGCTCGGCCACGGAAAAGGCGGTGTTTCACGCCGACGGTTCGCGATGGGACCTGGCGGGTGATCGCGACTGAGCGCCGCCTGGATGACTCAAAAATAAATCGCCGGCGGTGATGTTTGCATAAACGCGCAACAAGCGTGCATAAAGTTGACATTCGTGATTTATAGTTACCGATAACGTAAATCATGGTGCGTCGTTTGCCTCGGCCGCCGTCGCGCCAAGCTTACCAGCCCCTTTCCCCCCCCCCTCTCGAACGCCATGAATCCCCTTGTCCTGATCGTGACCCTCGGCCTTGCGCTCCCGCTCCTCGGTGCGCGCGCGGCGGAGTCCGCGCCGACGCTCGGCAATCCGTCGTTCGAGTTTGCCGGCGACAAGCCGGAGGATGTGCCGGCCTGGGGCGTGTGGGGCGGTGGTATCGACCGGGTGGATACGTGGACGCCGACGCGTTCGGGCGCGGGGATGATCGGCTACAAGCACTGGTTGATTCGCGACGCCGGGGACAGCGGTCTGTTCCAGGACGCCGGCGGGGTGGAGGCCGGTGCCGGCCATGAGTTCTCCGTGTGGATTTTTGCCGACGAGGTGCAGGGCCGTGGTTTCGGCGGCGTGGAGCTGCGTCTGGAGTCCGGCGTGGATGGCAAGCAGGTCACGCTCGCTTCCAACCTGGTGGCCGGCGCCGACATTCCGGTGGGGCGTTGGTCTCGCATCGCGGTGCGCGCGGTCGCGCCCGTGGACAATCTGCGTGTCGTGATTGTGTTTTTCCCCTCGGTCGACGGTCCGCGCGACGGCGCGGTGAAGATCGATGACGCGCAGATCGTCCGTCTGCCCTGAGGTCGGCCCTTCTTTCGCTTTTTGTCAGTCCAGTCCCGCACAAAACCCAAAACCCCACACCCACGTCCCATGAACATGTTTATCCGTCTCGTCCGTTCCGTCGCGCTCACCGTCGGGGTCTGCGCCGCCGGATCACTCTGTGCGCAGAACCTGCTCAATAATCCGGATTTTGCCGGCAACCTCAATGGATGGGGAACCTTCGGCGCGGTCGGCGCCCAGGATTTTTTCGGGCAAAACGTCGACGCCACCTTCTACAGCGACAACACAGGCAATTCGGGCGGTATTTTCCAGGACGTCGCGGGGGCGGCCGGTCTGCAATACACCTTCACGATCCTCGCGATGCGCATCGAGACCAACACCAACCCGACGATCAGCTATGGTTTGGAGTTTCGCGATTCGGGGGACGCGCTGCTGAGTGTTTCCAGCACGACGATCAATTACGCGTCCGTGATACGGAACGACAACGGCTACTCGCCCGCGCCTATCTCCGGCATCGCGCCGGCCGGCACCGCCGTGGTGCGCCCGATCATCCAGTATGCAGACACGATCGCGGGCTCCAACTGGTTCTATGTGTCCAATACGCAACTGACGGCGTCCGCCACCCCGGTGCCCGAGCCCTCGGCCTTTGCGTTGGTCGCCGGCTTGGGTGCCTTGGGCGCGGTGGCGCTGCGCCGTCGTCGAGCCTGAGCGACTCAGCCGCTTAATCGCTTGTTTTTCGAGCGAACTCCGGGCGACCGGGGTTCGCTTTTTTGTGCGCGCGCGGCGGCGCGGCGGGCGGAAAGTCATCGGGCTATGCGGCCGTGAGGGCGGATCGCCTTGCCGCGGTGCGGCTCAATCCGTCGTCGGTGGCGCCGCCTCATGCGCCGCCCAGTCCGCGAGCAGGGCCTTGACTACGGTCGAGCCGGTGCGGTGGGCCGCTTCCAGCGCGGGAAGCATGCCCTGATACTCCGCCACCATGCTGTCGGCCGCCGTCACGCCCTTGGGCGGCATCGAGTAGTTGCTGCCGGTGCGCAGGACGAGCAGCCGTTGAAAATCCGTCCGTCCCACCAGGGCCAGGCGCTCGATGGCATGGGCGAAGACATGGTCCTCCATGTTGGTCATGGCCACGCGCCCGCGGCCGCCGGTGTAGAGCGCGGTCCAGTCGTCCGCCCAGCGCTGCATGACCGCGCCGTGCCAGTAGCGGCTCGAGGCGAAACTGTCGCCGAGCAACACCACCGGGCCCGCCGCCGTCGCCGGAAAATCCGGCGTGTAGCGCGCGCGGTGCGCGGCGGCCTCCGGCGAGTCGGCGAGCGCGATGTGCTTGGTTTTTGAATACGCCCAGGCCACCAGGCCCGGGTTCAGGGTCCACGCCATCGGCTTGGGCGCCCACGCGGGGATGACCGGCTTTTCCAGCGGGTTCTTGTTGCCCAGCGCCATGATGCCGTAGGGCCAGTCCGGCGGGGCTTCGCGCGAATCGATCTCGTAGGCTATGTCGCCGTCGATCACGTGCCGCGCCCACGCCGCGCTGCCCTCGGCCGCGACCTGCGGGTTTACCCCCGCGATGCCCGCCACCAGCCAGTAGCTGCGGGTAAAATCAAAACGCGGATCGACCCCGAGCGCGTAGAGCTGCACGCCTGCGCGCCACACCGTGCCCGCCACCACGCCATAAACCCCCGTCTCGGGATTGTAGCGCACCGGCCTGTCCAGGCCCGGCACGATGACCGACTCGGTCAAACCCTCGCGCTCGACCCAGAACTGAAATTCCCCCGGTCGGTCTCCCGTATCCGCGCCGATCTCGAACGCGACCAGCACCACGACCTTCGGCGTGTGCTCGACGCCGCTCGCGCGGACGAGCGGTAGGCAGAAAACCAAGGCGGCGAAAAGGAAGGTGAAGCGTGGCGTGGGAAGCATGCCGCCGGTGCGCAAGGCGCGTGCCAGCCTACTCGGCGCGCATCCAGGCGACCTCGAGCGCGAAGGCGCCGGCCCGGCCGTCCGCCAGCAGGAAGCCGAACTCCTCGATGCCGGCGTGGTCCAGCGGGGGCCCGGAGAGGTTTTCGCCGCGGTAGGTGGGCACGAGGGAGGCGAGGGGCACGCGCGCCTCGATCCATTCCCCGGCACGCGTGGCGAATTCCGCCTGGTAGGCGATGCGCGAGCGGCGGAACTGGGCGCTGGTGCCGAGCTGCAGGCGGTAGGTGCGGCCATCGCCCTTTACCCGTAGCACGACATGGGTGGCCGGGCCGAGATCGCGTGGCGCGGTGCGGCGTCGCACGGAGGCGAAGCCGCCGTTGTTCTCCAGCGAGAGCACACCGTGGAAATGCAGGCTGCCGTCCTGCGTCCGCGAGTCGCTGCGGGATACGCCGCCCATGACATCATCGTTGACCACGCGCCAATCGTCGCCGGCGCCGGGCGCGGAAAAGTCGAACAACACGAGGCCTTTGCCGGGTGGGCGTCCGGCCGGCTCCGACTCGCCTGCGGCTGGCGAGGCGAAGAGGCAGGGGGCCGCGAACAAGGAAAGCAGGGTGAGGAAAAAGGGGCGGAGCGGGGTCATGGGAGAGACTTCCGCAGATCGCGGTGTGGGTCAAACGACGTGGCGGGTTGTCACGTGTGCCCGCCGGTCGTCACCACGCGGTGCGGTCGCCCTGGATGCGGCGCCAGACGTCTCCGAAGCCCGCGCCGCGCGCGGCGAAGTCGGCGGGGGCCTGCACGAGCGGGAGGGTGTTGTCCGCACCGGTGGCGTCGGCGGGCGCAGCGGGGAAAGTCCAGGCGAAGGGCCAGACCCAGCGGGCGGGTGGCTGGCCGGGGCCGGGGCGCATCTCGCCAAAGCGCAGGTCGGCGACGCGTCGTTCGCCGTTCGTCTGCTCGATGACGGCCCAGAAGCCTTGGGAAAACCACTCTACGGTGGCGAAGGCGCGCGAGGCGCGCACGGCGGGCGCGAGGGTGTCGGCCGCTCGCGGGATGAACTCGAAACGCACCCGCGTATCGGCATCGAGCCAAGACCAGTAGCCGAGCAGGAAGCCGCCCTCCACCTCGGCGAGGTGGCGCCAGAGCACGGTGTTGAGCGGGGTGGCGGAGGTGATGGCGCGGCCCGGCTCGACTATGTGGCCCTGACGGGCGAGCTCGGCGGCGAAGACCGAGGCGGCGCGGGCTTGGGCGACAAAGCTCCACGCGACGTAAGCGGTGGAGAGGGCGAGACCGCCCACGGTGGCGAGCTGGCGGGCGCGGGCGGTGCGGAGGGCGGCGGCGAGCAGGCAGCCGAAGACCAGTGGCGCGGTGTAGAGCGGATCGATGATGAAGAGGTTGTTGAGCGCGAAGCCGTGGCGGGAGAACGGGGCGAGCAGCTGGGTGCCGTAAACGGTGAAGACGTCGATCAGGGCGTGGCTTGCGAAGATCAGCCAAAGGCCCACGAAGGCGGCGCGGCCGGTGAGCGGTTCGCGCGGCGGGTGAGGCGGAGACAGCAGTGTAGGGTTTTTATGGATACGGACGAGAAGCGGGGCGAAGAGGGCGGCGCCGAGGAGCATGGCCCAGAGCGCGTGGGATTCGCCGCGGTGCCAGACCAGGCGCTGGATGGGGTCGAGCCAAGGGTAGGCGAGGATGTCGAGGTCGGGCAGGGTGCCGAAGAGGAGGCCCCAGGCCAGGGCGCGGCGGCCGAGTTGGCGGTGCCAGCAGGCGTGGGCGACGGCGGCGCCGAGGGCGGCTTGGGTGAGGGAATCCATGTGCGTGAAGGCGCCGCATAGGGAAGGAGCGGGCGGATTTTCGCCACTCGCGCGGGGGTTTTTGCGGCTTGAGCCGGATAGTTGACCAACGCGGCGGGGGCGTCACGCTGCCGGTTTTTACGAATCGCATGGCCACCTTCCTGATCGACATTCCCGTGCCCAGCATGGGCGCGACCGTTAACGAGCTGACTGTGATCGACCTCAAAGTGGGGGCGGGCGCGGCGGTGCGCAAAGGCCAGGTGGCAGCGGAGTTGGAGAGCGATAAGTCGGTGTTTGAGTGGGAGTCGCCCTGCGCGGGCACGGTGCGCGAGGTGTTTTGCCGGGCGGGCGATATCATCCGCTCGGGTGATCTTTTCATTCGGATCGAGACTGACGACGAGTCGCTGCGCCACCTGGCCTCCGGCGGTGCGGCCGGTGCCGCGCCGGCTCCGAAGGCAGCGCCCGCCAGCGCGCCGGTGGCGTCGTCGGCCCCTGCGCCCGCGCCTGCTGTGGCCGCCGTGGCGCCTGCGGCGACGGGCGGTCTGCAATGGACGCCGCGCGCGGCGAAGCTGGCGCAGGAGGCCGGGGTGGACCTGGCGAGCGTGAGCGGAATCCGTGGCACCGGGCCGGGCGGGCGCATCACGGGCGAGGATTTTCAGGCTTGGTTGGCTACGCGTCCGGCGGCGGGCGCGGGCGCGGCGGCGACCCTGGCCCCGGCGGTTAGCGCGCCGGCGGGTGACGAGACGGTGTGTATCGCGGGCGTGGGCTACGCGGTGCCGAAAAACATCCGTCCGACGAGCGAGATTCTAAAAGCCTTCCCCGGTCGCACCGAGGCGGAGATGCACAAGCTCACCGGCATCCATGAGCGGCGCTATGCGGACGCGGACGAGACCGCGACCTCGCTGGCGGCGAAGGCGGTGCAGCATGCGCTGGCGCAGGCCGGCATCGATGCGGCGCAGATCGACGGCATCGTGCTGGCGACGATCATCCCCGACCAGCCCGTGCCCTCGATGGCGAGCGCGCTGGCGCGGCAGCTCGGGTGCCCGAAGGCGTTGGCGTTTGATTTGAATGCGGCGTGCTCGGGCTGGCTCTATGCGCTCGAGGTCGGGCGCACGTTTATCCGCGGCGGCACGGCGCGCACGGTGGTGGTGGTGACGGCCGAGCTGCTCTCGCGCATCACCAATCCCAACGACCACGAGACGGCGTTTCTCTTCGGCGACGGCGCTGGCGCGGCGATTTTGACCGATGCGGCGGGCGGCCATCGGCTGCACCGCATGGCGCTCTCGGGCGACGCGAATCTCTTCGAGGCGATCCAGCGTCCGGGCGGCGGGGCCAACCGGCCGGTGCCCTGCGCAGACGGCAGCGACCGCGATGATTTTTATCTCCAGATGGACGGCGGCGCGGTGTTCAAGAACGCGGTGATCGCGTTTGCCGATCAGATCGAAAAGACGATCGCGCGCCACGGGCTGAAGCCCGACGACATCGCGTGGATCGTGCCGCATCAGGCCAACGAGCGCATCCTGCGCGCGGTGGGCAAGCGGGTGGGCATCCCGTTTGAGAAGTTCGTCGTGACGATCGCGAAGTATGGCAACACGTCCGGCGCGTCGGTCTCGATGGCGCTCGGGTGGGCGGCGGAGGAGGGGATTTTCCAGGGTGGCGACCGCATCATTTTCTGCTCGGTCGGCGCGGGTCTTACCTATGCGGGCGGCTTGCTGGTGTGGTGAGTTTTTGACGCAAAGGACGCGAAGGACGCAAAGTCGGAGGACCGAGGCGGTGTGCGCCTTGGCTACCTTGGTTGGGGCCTTTGCGGCTTCGCGTTGAAATCCAAATTCACGCTTCGGTCTCGAAGCGCAGGGCGGCGAGGGCGGCGGTGGCGGCGGTGTCGCAGCGTAGCACGAGCGGGCCGAGCGTGACTGGCACCCAGCCCTCGGCGAGGGCGGCGGCGACCTCTTCGGGAGTGAGGTCACCCTCGGGGCCGACCAGCCAGGCGGCGGAGCGCGGGGCGCGGCCGGCGTGGGCGGCGCGGAAGTCGGCGAGGGTGGCGCGCAGCGAGCGCGCGCCGGGGTGGAGGCTGGCGACGAGCTTGAGCTCGGCCTCGCACACGGCGGGGGTGGCGAGAAAGGCGGCGAGCGAGGCGGGGGCGGCGATGGCGGGCACCCAGGGGTTGCCGCATTGCTTGGCGGCCTCGATGGCGGCGACGCGCCACTTGTCGGTTTTTTTGTCGGCGCGGTCGGTGTCGAGTCGCACCTCGCTGCGAGTGGTGAGCAGCGGGGCGATCAGGGCTGCGCCGAGCTCGGTGGCCTGGCGCACGATGTCGTCCATGGTGCCGCCCTTGGGGAGACCTTGACCGAGCATCAGCGCGCAGGGCAGGGGAGGGCGCGCGGCGGTGGAGAGCACGCGCAGGACGGCGGATTTTTTGCCCTCGAGGCGATCGAGCGTGCAGGTCCACTCCGTGCCGGCGCCGTCGAAGGCGACGACGGGATCGCCGGGGCGGGCGCGGTTCACGTTGACGAGGTGGTGGGTCTCGTCGGGCGGAAGCACGAGCTCGCGGGCATCGCGCGCCGGGGCGGGGTGGAGGTGGACGCGAAAGTCGGGCATCGGCAGCGGGCGGCGGGTCGGGGCGCGTTTAGGCGGAGGCGTCCGGGGCGTCGGCTGGGGTGGGCGCGGAGGCGTCGGGGGCCGTCCACGGATCGCGGCCGAGCAGGGTGGTGGCGAGGTTCACGGCGCTGAGGAAGGCATCTTCGTGGAAGCCGTGGCGGAAGTAGCTGCCGGCGAAGTAAGTTTCGGTGGCGCCGCGCGCGGCGGTGTTGAGCGAGGGCAGCTCCTCCTGCGCGGCGCGGGCGGCGAGGTCGAAGAGCGGGTGCTCGTAGGCGATGGTTTTGACGACCTTGGCGGGGTCGATGAGCTCGGGCCGGTTGATGGTGACGAAGTAGTGCTCGCGGTCGCTCACGCCCTGGAGGTTGTTCATCCAGTAGTGGGTGGCGGGGACGACGCGGCCGGTCCTGTCGCGAGAAATTGAATACACCCAGCTCGCCCAGGCGCGGCGGGTGCGCGGCATCACGGAGGCGTCGGTGTGGAGGGTGGCGACGTTTGCCTGGTATTTGAACGCTCCCAGCAGGCGGGTCTCTTCGGCGGTGGGGTTGACGAGGAGGCGCAGTGCCTGGTCGCCGTGGGTGGCGATGACGGCGCGGTCAAAGGCGTGGGCGGCGCCGTCGGCGGTGAAGACGGTGACCCCGCGCGAGCCGCCGTGGCGGACCACGCGCGTGACAGTGGCACCGAGACGCAGGCGGTCGGCGAAGGGGGCGACGAGGCGCTTTACGTATTCGCGCGAGCCGCCGTCCACCGTCCACCACGGGTGCTGGGTGTGGAGGCCGAGGAAGCCGTGGTTGTGGAAAAAGCTGAGCAACGAGGCGGCGGGAAACTCGGCCATCAACTCGGGCGGCGTGCTCCAGACGGCGGAGCTCATGGGCACGAGGTAGAGGTCCCAGAAATCGCGTCCGTAGCCGCGACGGCGGACGTAGTCGACGAGGCTCTCGGTGTGGATGGCGGGATCTTCGGCGAGGGCGGCGACGGCTTCTTTGTTGAAGCGATTTACCGCGAGGAGCATGCGGATGAAGCGCGGGCTGAAGAGGTTTTTGCGCTGGGCGAAGAGGTGGTTGAGCGAGGTGCCGCACCACTCCAGGCCGGTGTCGAGGTCCTTGACCGCGAAGCTCATATCGGTGCGTTTGACCGGGACCTGAAGCTCGTCGAAGAGGCGGCAGAGCTGCGGGTAGGTGACGCGGTTGAACACCATGAAGCCGGTGTCGATGGGCACGGCGCGGTTGGTGCCCGGCTCGATGGCCTCGACGGTGTTGCTGTGCCCGCCGGCGTAGGACTCGGGGCCGAAGCACGTGACCTCGTCGCCGGCGCGGTGCAGGAAGTGGGCGGTGCCGAGGCCGGCGATGCCGGTGCCGATGATTGCGGTGCGCATAGTGAGAAGAGGGCGGGTGGCGGGCGGAGGGACGGGCCGGGTGGCGCGGAAATGGGAAAAACCGGTGAAGAGCGGTGAACACTCGCGCGTGCGTCGCAACCGTGAAGGCGCAAAAAAACCGGGGCCCCGCGAAGGAGGCCCCGGTCGGGGAGGGGTGGCCGGTCTCAGATGACGCGGTCGCCGGAGTCTGGCGCGGCGGGGTTGTTGGGTTTCACCAGCTCGCTGCTGAGGTCCTTGTGGATGGCGGGGCCGTCGGCCTTTTTCGGGAGCTCGGCGTGCGCGGCGGTGGCGGTGGCCACGGCGATGGCGGCGGCGGCGGGCAGGACCTGACGGAGGGAGGTGTTGCCATGAACCTCCTCGGCGCGTTCGGAGGCGGCGACGGACTTGGCGTGGTCGGCGCGCATGCCCTCGTCGAGGATGGACTGCGGGACGGATTTGAGGCCCCAGATCAGGCCGGTGTAGGAGAGCAGCTTGAGGCCGTAGTAGGTGGGATCGATCTCCCACCAGTAGAAGCCGTTGCGGGTGCAGCTCTGGTAGCGGTGGTGGTTGTTGTGCC
The DNA here is from genome assembly GCA_025457685.1 of Opitutaceae bacterium. Classification (GTDB taxonomy): domain Bacteria; phylum Verrucomicrobiota; class Verrucomicrobiia; order Opitutales; family Opitutaceae; genus IMCC26134_A. The sequence goes on along the minus strand of JALOTV010000029.1, from coordinate 1,212 downwards.
AGCCCTCGCCGAGGCAGATGATCGCGAGGATGAAGCTGTTGCGCGAGTCGTCGGTGGTGTTGTAGCGACGCTTGCCCATGAGGTGGGCCATGGAGTTGATGCAGGCGGTGCCATGGAAGAGGGCGGTGGTGCTCACGAAGAAGCCCCAGACGAGCATCTGCCAGCCGTTGGTGCCTAGGCCGGGGGCGTAGCGTTCCAGCAGGGCGCCGAGGCCATACATGGAGAAGGCGTAGGCGATGGGCACCACGAGGTCGAAGCGGTTGAGCCACACCAGCTCGGGGTATTTGGCCAGATCCTTCACCTTCGAGTAGTCGGTGGGGAAGTTGCGGCGCGAGGTGATCCAGCCGATGTGCGACCAGAGGAAGCCATGCACATGCGGCGAGTGGGCATCCTCCTCCTCGTCGGAATGCTGGTGGTGGTGGCGGTGGTGATAGGCCCACCAGAGGGAGCCGCGTTGCACGGTGGTGCCGGCCCAGAGCGCGAGGAAAAACTGACCCGCACGCGAAGTGGAGTAGGTCTTGTGCGAGAAGTAGCGGTGATGGATGCCCGTCACCGCGAACATGCGGATAAAGTAGAGGAACACGGCGGCCCAGGCGGCGAAGGCGCTCACGCCCACCCAGAGGATGCCGAAGCAACCCAGATGCAGGATGACGAAAGGCATGACGCGCACCCAATCGACCTTGTCGGGCTCGTTGCGCATTTTTTCTGCGCCTTCGGGGCAATAATCGGAATCAATCCACTGGACGATGGCGGTGGCCATGCGGCGCAGCAGAGGCGGACGGGAGGATACGGCAGACACGATACAATGATGGGTTTTAACGGCTAAGACGCCTTGCAGGCGCATCGGTAGGAAACCGCATCTTATTCGACGCGTGCAAGCGGTTGTTTGAATGCGTGGGGCTTTTCCGTGGGATTACTAAGAGCGCGGATTGAGACGATAAGGTAAAAGGAAAATAGGCCCATAAGGGCCTGATTAAGCCATCCGAATGGACTGAGATATTAACCCCTGTTGCGCATGGACTTATGCTGAGTTAGATTTTTGCAATCAACTCGCCCTTGCCGAAATCCTATCGACCCAGCTTGGCGGCAAAATCTACGCGACCTCCTGGCAGAGGCCGTGATGGGAGTTTTTTGCCTTGGGCGGGAGGTCGATCGCATCGGCGCGTTGCGCGCGCGGTCGGCGCGATTTTGGCCGCGATGGGCGCATTCTCC
>JALOTV010000254.1 GCA_025457685.1 Opitutaceae bacterium | reverse complement strand
GGGGCCGTCCACGGTCTTCTGGGTGGCGGTGTAGGCGTGCACGGTGGTGAGCAGGCCTTCCTCGAGACCGAAGCCTTCCTTGAGGAGCACGTGCACGAGCGGCGCGAGGCAGTTCGTGGTGCAGGAGGCGTTGGAGATGATGCTGTGCTTGGAGACGTCGAGTTTGTCGTCGTTCACGCCCATCACGATGGTGATGTCCTCGCCCTTGGCGGGCGCGGAGATGATGACCTTCTTGGCACCGGCGGTGATGTGGCCCTTGGCCTTCTCGGCCTCGGTGAACAGACCGGTGGACTCGATGACGAGCTCGACGCCCATCGCGGCCCAGGGGAGCTCGGCGGGGGACTTGGCGGACACGACCTTGATCTCATGGCCATTGATCACGAGCACGTCGTCCTCGGCCTTGTCGGCGCTGGACTTCTTGGAGGAGACGGTGCCCTGGAACTTGCCCTGGGTGGAGTCGTATTTGACCAGGTATGCGAGGTTGTCGGCCGGGACGATGTCGCCGACGGCGACCACGTCAAAGGTGGTGCCAAGGAGGCCCTGCTCGACGAGGGCGCGGAAAACGAGGCGGCCGATGCGGCCGAAACCATTGATAGCGACTTTGATAGCCATGATAGAGGGCTCCGATGTGGTGTTGTTTACTTGGTGGTGAGAAGCGTCTTGAGGACGCGGAAAGGACCAAAAAAGGGTTCGGCCCATGCGAAAGCAAGGGTTTTGGCGGCGCAGGGCTTGGCCGGAAATGCGCGAGGCTTGGCCCCTCGGTGCGTCCTCAGCCGGGCGTCACGCGCGCCAGAGTCCGCAAGCCAAGGCGGGGACGAAGAGTTGCGGAGTCACCCGGCGAGCACCGGCGTCGCGCCCGGGGGGAAGGAAGCGCTCCTGGTCCGCGAGCTGCCGCCACGGCAGGGCGGCCAAATCCGCATCCAAGGGGATGACGACGTCGCCGGTGGTGGGGTTGATCGCGAGAAGCAGACGCACCGGGCCCTGGCTGAGGTCGGCGTTGAAAACCACCGCCGCCGCGCTCGTGCCCTCGGCCCAGGAAAACGCGAAGAACCCCTCGCTCGCCCGCGAGAAGTGGCGCAGCAGGCGGCCGGTCTCCGAACGACGAAACGCGATCCAGTCGGCGAAGTAGGCGTGCGTGGCCGGGAAGCGGTGGATGCGCTGGTAGTCGAGGGCGTTGAGGTCGCCGCGCTGGTAGGTGTTGTTCACCCCGTGCTTCGATTTCAGGAAATCCTGGCCCGAGCCGAGCATGGGAATGCCGATCGAGGAAAACAGCACCGCGGCCATGAGGTGCGTGCGGATGCGATCGTTCACCGTGGGCAGGTGGCCGTCGTGGTTGGGGTTCTCCGTGATCACGTCGAGCCAGCAACGGTCGTCGTGGGACTCGGTGTAGTTGACCGTCTGGGCCGGCCACTTGGCATAATACCAAGGCGAGCCCTTCAGGTAATACTCGAAGCTGTCGCGCGAGCCGGCGCCGCGCACGTAGTCGCGCAGGAAGTTTCTGTATCCATCATTCCACGACGCCCAGCCGGTGTCGCGAAGTTCGCCGGCGGCGTGCCCGCGGAAACTCCAGGGCTCGGCGATGAGCACCACGTCGGGCTTCACCCGCTTCAGGGCCGCCTCCACGTCCTTCAGCACGGCCACGCCCACGAGGTCGGCGAGGTCGAAGCGGAATCCGTCCACGCCGTAAAAATCCAGCCAGTGGGTGCAGCTGTCGATGATCAGGCGCTTGGCCATCGCGGAGGAGCAGCGCAGGTCGTTGCCGCAGCCGCTCCAGTTGGACAGATTGCCCGCCGCGTCCTGCTCAAAGTAGTAGAGCTTGTCCAAAAACATCAGGTGGGCGGGCTCGCCGACATGGTTGTAAACCACGTCCACGATCACCGCGATGCCGCGCTCGTGAAAGGCCCGCACCAGCTCCCGCAGTTCACGCACGCCGGAGGCCGCCTCGGGACGGGTGGCGTAGGCGCCGGCCGGCGCGAAGTAGTTCACCGTCATGTAGCCCCAGTGGTATTCGTCCGGGACGAGGTTATCGAACTCCTGCAGGGGCTGAAGCTCGACGCAGTTCACGCCCAGACGACCCAAATAAAAATCCTCGCTCTCCACCCACTTTTTAAGCCCGGCGAAGCCCCGGCGCTCGACGTCGGCTGCGTCCACCGGCGCATGCGCGGCCAGGTCCCGCACATGGGCCTCGCAGATCACCAGATCGTGCCAGGCCGGCGTCTTGAAACGATCGCGACCGGCGGGCGCACCCAGAAGCGAGCGGTCCAGGATGATGCCGGGCCCCTCGCGACCCGCTGTCGCCAACGCGTAGGGGTCCAGGATGCGCTGCTTGGTATCGAAAATGCCAAATGCATCGCGCGGCCCGTCCACGTGATACCAGTAAAACCAGCCGTGAAGGTTGAGTTCCAGGGTGAGCTCCCAGATGCCCGCCGCACCGTCGGCATCGGCGCGCCTGCGCAGCCGGTGCCGACGGGGTTTTTGCTGCTCGGAGAGCGAGGCGCACACGGCCACCTCGACCGACTTGGCGCGCGGAGCGAAGATGCGAAAAACCGTGCGTCCGGCCTGCGGAAAAACCCCGAGCGGTAAGTCGCTGCTCAACTCGAAAAAGAAACGTCCGGGCCGCAGCGGCACCTGCTCGCCCGCGTGACCCTCGGCCCAGCGCACGGTGAGGCTCGTGGACAGATCGGCCGGCCGTTCCAGCTCGAAGGAGAACAGGTGCCAGCCGGTGCGCTCCTGATCGACCACGTAGTTCAGATTGCCCGCGTCGTCGGCCTCGATCGACGGAGCCTCGCGCGGCACCGCAAACCAGTGGTGCCGGCCGGTGACGAATTTGAACCGTCGGCCCTGCGCCAACAACTCGTCGGCCCGTCCCGTCCACGTGAAGACGGTGCGGCCGCCGACCGCGACCGGCTTGAGTGACCAAGCGACATCGTCCGCGCCGCGCCAACCGTTGAACTCGCCGGCAATGTGGACGGTGTCGGTCGCGACTTCGAAATCAGGATGCGCCGCCGGATCGAAGACGAACTCGATCACTCCCTCCTTCGGAAAATGGTAACCACTGCGCAGCCCGTAGCTCAGGGTCGGCACGCGTTCCAGCTGGCTCATGCGCAGTCCGCCGCTCGAAAGCACGAAAACCGGCACGCTGCGTCCCCGCCAATCGTGCCGCAGCTCGATCAACCCATGGGTGGGCGACTCGAGCGAGGCGGAGACAAGGGCGTTGATGCGGGGAGCCATGGCGAACCTGCACACCATTCGACGTGCCAAGCCCCGCACAAGTGCGAAACCGCAGGGCACGGACGGCGCTCACGTTTGACCCATCGTCGCGAGCCCTTGCACCTCCGGCGCATCGCACGCTTATCGCGTTGAGCCCGCGTCCGTTCAGCGCCTCGGCTACGCGCATGATGTCCCCCACCCCGCCCCGCCTGCGCCTTGTTATCCGCCTGCTCATCCGCGCTTTTCCCGCCACCTTCGCCCTCGCGCTCGGACTGCAAACGACCGCGCACGCGGCCAATCCCATCATCACCGACGTGCACACCGCCGATCCGTCCGCGCTGGTGCACGAGGGGCGCGTCTATCTCTACGCCGGCCAGGACGAGGCTCCGGACAACAAGAGCGACTACCAGATGCACCGCTGGCTGTGCTTTTCATCCGACGACATGGTGACGTGGACACCCCACGGCTCGCCGCTCGCCGCCACCGATTTCAAGTGGGCCAAGGGCAGCGCCTGGGCCAGCCAGGTGGTCGAGCACAAGGGCAAGTTCTACTTCTTCGCCACCGTGGCCCACGGCACCATCCCGGGTATGGCCATCGGTGTCGCGGTGTCGGACTCGCCCACCGGACCCTTCGTGGACGCGCGCGGCTCCGCGCTCGTGACCAACGACATGACCACCGACGTGGACATCTGGTGGGACGACATCGACCCGACCGTGTTTATCGACGACGACGGCCAAGCCTACATGTATTGGGGCAACACCAAGTGCCGCTGGGCCAAGCTCACGCCCGACCTGCTCAATCTCGACGGCCCCATCCACACCGTCACCGAGTTCAAGCGCTTCACCGAGGCGCCGTGGCTGCACAAGCGCAACGGCATCTACTACCTCAGCTACTCGACCGACTTTCCCGAAAAGACCACCTACGCCACCTCCGATTCGCCCACCGGTCCGTGGAAACAGCACGGCATCCTCAACGAGATCGCGGGCAACTGTAACACCAACCACCACGCGATAATCACCTTCAAGGGCCGCGACTATTTCATCTACCACAACGGCGCCATCCAGCCCCACGGCGGGAGCTACCGCCGCTCGGTCTGCATCGACTACCTCTACTACAACCCCGACGGCACGATGAAGCGCGTGGTCATGACCTCCGAGGGCGTGGAGCCCGCGAAATAATCATAAACCCATCCGCCCGCGCGCGGCGCGCCGCCATCAAAAATCCTGCAAACGCTGCTCGCCCGTGCCGCGCCCGGGTTCGAGGCGCGCTAGCACTTCGCCGAGCAGGTAGATCGAGCCGGTGACGACCACGACGTCATCCGGCCCACCCGCCGCGCACACGCCGGCGCGCGGGAACAGCGTCTCCACCGCGCCTCGCGCGATCACGCCGCCGCGCGCAAAAAACTCCGCCGGCACCAGCGCTTCCAACTCCTCGAAGGTCGAGGCCCGCGCCTGCTGCGGACGCACCAGATGGATCGCGCGCGCATGCCGCCCCACCGCCGCGAGCAGGGGCGCGGCGCGGGCCACGCCAAGCACACCGGTGACGACCACCGGAGC
>JALOTV010000253.1 GCA_025457685.1 Opitutaceae bacterium | reverse complement strand
CCCGGAGCTGACGTGGGCGCGGGGGCGTGGGCGGGGCCGGAGGCCATGGCGGGGTTAAAAAAAGCCGCCTCCGTTTTTGGCGGAGGCGGCGGGGGAATGGGAGCGCGGCGGGGGGCGCTCCGGGCGACTTCGTTTTAGCGATACTCTTCGCCGGTGAGGGCGTTGATGATCTTGAAGTTTTCCACGTGGTAGCTCGGGTCGGCGCGGAAGGCCAGTTTGACGCCGTATTCGCGCTCCATGCGCACGAGCAGGTTGGCGTCCTCGCTGCGCAGGCGCTCGAGGATGCCGGGGTGCACGAGCACGCGGAGCTGATACTCCTTGCCGTCCTTGCGGGCGACGAGGCGGCGGATGACCGAGCTGAGCTTGCGCTGGAGCTCGACGCTCATGGTGGTGGCGCTCTTCACGATGCCGCGGCCGCGGCAGTAGGGGCAGTCGGTGTAGAGGTTGCTCGTGAGCGACTCCTGCTGGCGCTGGCGCGTCATCTGGAGGATGCCGAGCTGGCTGATGGGCAGGATGTGGTTTTTGGCCTTATCCTCGGCCATGGCTTCACAGAGCTTCTCGTAGACGCCGTTGCGATGGCGGCGCTCCTTCATGTCGATGAAGTCGATGATGATCAGGCCGCCGAGGTTGCGCAGGCGGATCTGGCGGGCGGCCTCGACGGCGGCCTCGAGGTTGACGGAGTAGATGACGTTTTTCTCGTCGCTCGCCTTGTTCTTGTGCGAGCCGGTGTTCACGTCGATGGCGATGAGGGCCTCGGTCTCGTCGATGATGATCTCGCCGCCGGAGGGCAGGCCGACCTTGCGCTGGAAGGTCTGCTCGATCTGGCGCTCGATGTTGAAGCGCTCGAAGATCGGAATGCTGTTCTGGTAGAGGGCGATCTTGCCCTTGGAGCGCTGGCTGATCTGGGCGACGGAGGCCTGGCAGCGGACGTGGTCCTCGGGGTTGTCGATGAGCACGCGGTCCACCTCCTCGGTGAGGAAGTCGCGCACGGTGCGCTCGACGATGTCGGGCTCCTGGTAGAGGGCGAGCGGGGCGCGCTGGGTGTTGAGCTTGGCCTGGATGTCGGCCCAGGTCTTGAGCAGGAGGTGGAGGTCACGGACGAAATAACGGGCTTTTTTGCCCTCGCCGGCGGTGCGCACGATCACGCCCATGCCCTCGGGGATGGTGAGCTCGTTGACGAGCTGGCGGAGGCGGGCGCGCTCCTTGTTGTCCTCGATCTTGCGGGAGATGCCGCAGGAGTCGGAGAACGGGGTGAGCACGAGGTAGCGGCCGGGCAGGGAGAGGTTGGTCGTGGTGCGCGGGCCCTTGGTGCCGATGGGGCCCTTGGTGACCTGGATGACGATCTCGGAGCCGGGCGGGTAGAGCTGGGGGATGTCCTTGACCGTGGGAGCCTCGCCGGCGGGGCGGGCGTTTTTCTTTTTGTTCACGCGCACGACCTCGACGGAGGAGTCGGCGGCGGCGGGGAGCATGTCCCAGTAGTGGAGGAACGCGTTCTTGGAGTAACCGATGATCTCGAACTTCTCGAGCACGCCGTCCACGAGGAGGGCGACGCGTTTCTCGAGCGGCTCGGAGTTGATGATGAGTTCGCGGAAGGAGGTTTTCTCCTTTTTGAACACGGCGAGGATTTTCTGGAGGAGCGGGCGCTGTTTGGCGCGTTCCTGGGCGCCGGCCTTGAGCTCGGCGCGGTCCACGGGTTCGTGGTCGTGCTCGGCGGGCGGGTGGGTGAGTTCGTGGTCGAGGCGGGCCTGCGGATCGGCGGTGTAGTCGGGTTGGTCGGAGTCGTGGTTAGGCTCGCGGTCGGGCGACGGTTGCGGGGTGCGGTCGTTCATGGCGGGTGTTGTCCTGTGTTTCGGTTTGGACGGGGCGCCCTGGTGCGCGAGTCGTGGCGCAGGAAATTCCGGTCGGGAGGTCTTGGCCGCGGGAAAGGTTCAGTTTCACGTGAAGTCCTTTCTGAAGCGGTAAACGCTCTGGACGAGTCCTTGCAGCAAACAGCAACTGAGCACGAAGGAGCCACCGTAGCTAATAAAGGGAAGCGGTATGCCCGTGATGGGCACGAGGCCTATCGTCATCGCGATGTTCACAAACACATGCACCGCGAACAGGACCGTGACCCCGACGGCAAGCAGAGTGCCGAAGCGGTCGCGGGCGAGTCCGGCGATGCGGATGCCGTTGATCAACACGATGCCAAAAAGGCCTAGCACGGTGAGACTTCCCAAAAATCCCTTCTCCTCGGCGATGACGGAGAAGATAAAATCGTTATGCGCGACGGCGCGCGGCAGGTAGCCCAGCTGGGCCTGCGTGCCCTCGGTCCAGCCCTTGCCCGCCAGACCGCCGGAGCCGACGGAGATGAGCGACTGGTTGAGGTTCCACGCGTCGCGCATGCCGGAGGGGTCGATGACGTCCGGAGCGGCGAAAGTGAGGATGCGGTTGCGCTGGTAATCGCGAAGCGGGATCCACGAGTGGTCCTCGTAGCGGCCCTTGTCGCGCATGAAGTCGAATTTATTCTCCTTCATGTAGTTAACATAGCCCACCGTATCCCAGGCGATGATGGTCACCAGCACCAGAAACGCGCCAAGCGCCCCCGCGAAGAAGCGGGTGGAGAGGCGCGAGACGTAGAGCATGGAAAACACCATGGGGGGCAGGACGATGGCCGACTTGAGGTCCGGCTGGAGCAAAATCAGGAACATGGGCACCCCCGCCGCAAGGGCCAACTTGCCCAAGGTGCCGAGAGATTGGCGGATAGAGCCGAGCCGGGCCCCCACCAGCACCGAGGCGGTGGCGAAAAGCACGGCGGCCTTGGCCGGTTCACTCGGCTGAAGGGTAAAAAACCCGAAATCCAGCCAGCGCTGCGCCCCGTAGCGGGCATCCCCCACCCCGGGTAACAGCACGAGCACGAGCAAGATAAGCGTGGCGAGGTAAAACCAGTGCCAGATGCTGAGCCACAGCCGGTAATCGACCAGGGAGACGGCGAAGTAGATGAGGGCGCCGCCGGACAGCCAGACCACCTGGTTTATCCAGTTGGAGAGCTCGGTGGAGAACTGGGCGGAGTAGATAAACGCGAGGCCGATCAGGCTGAGTGCGACCAGGGCAAGCGGCGTCCAGGGGTCCCAACGCTCGCGCGTGGTGGTCTTGAAAACGCTTAAATATTCGCTGGCGCGGCTGAACATCGGGAACAGGGCAAAACCGTCGGCGCGCGCGCCGGCGGGCGCAAGCGCAGGGTGGCGCGGCGGGCGGGAAACACACACTACGTCGGCGGGCGGGGATTGCGGTCCGCGTGGACGCGGGTTGACTGCGCCCGATCAACCGTATGGCCAAACCCACCCGCCGAGGCCCTTCCACCCCGCCCGTGTATCCGGCGGATTTCCGGCTGGAGACCCTGCGCGGGGCTCCGGGAAATTTCCGCCTCGGGCGCACCACCGCCGGCGTATGGTGGCTCCTCACCCCCGAGGACACGCCCGTGCTGTTGCGCGCGGTGGCGGGCGTGAACCGCCACGGCCGGGCAGGGCCGCCACCGCCGCGACCCGGCGCCTATGCGGCGACGGTCGCGAGCCTCTACGGCGGCGCGGCGGGCAACGACGCGACGGCCTGGGCCCGGAGCACGGCCGCGCGCCTGCACGCCTGGGGCGTGGACACGGTCGGGCCGTGGGCGGACGCCGGGCTGGCGGATCGCGGATTCTATTTCACGGCGCTGGCGGATTTCGCGCGCGCCGAGGTGCCCCTGCTGCAAGGCCACGGGCTGCGCCTGCCGGACGTGTTTGACCCGCGCTGGCCGGCGGCGGCGCGCGCCCGCGCGGCGGCGGTGACGGCGGAGTGGAGCGGCCGGCGCGAGCTGGTGGGCTGGTTCACCGACGACTCACCGGGCTGGGGCGCGACCGACCCGGGGCGCGTCGGCCTGCTGCAAACCTGCCTGTCCCTCGAACCCTCGCTCGCCGCCCACCACGCCGCGTGGGAATTCGTGCTGGCGGCCAACGGCGGCACCCTCGAATCGCTCGGGCGCGCCTGGGGCGTCGCGCTGGCCCACCGCGAACACGTGCGCCAGCTCACCCGCGAGGAACGCGCGCTGGACGGGCTGGCCTTCGCGGCCGATGCTCGGGCCTTTGCGCGCGAGCTGGCGCGGCGCTATTTCTCCGTCGCGGGCCAGGCCCTGCGCGCGGCCGATCCCGGACGGCTGGTGCTCGGCTGCCGCTTCGATTCCCCGCCTCCGGCCGGCGTGATCGAGGTGGCACGCAGCGGCGAGCTGGACGCGATCTCCTGGCGACTGCGGGCCGGGAGCGCGTTTTCCGACCAGGCCGACGCCCTCGCCGGCGAGCTGCCCCAGTGGGTGACCGGCGGCGGCCTCGGCAACGGCGATTTCCGCAAACTCCCCGTGCGCGACGGCACCGGCCCCACCCGGCTGGAACGCCTCCTGCGCGCCAGCCGCGAAGGCTGGTTCGCCGCCTGCCGCGATCCCCGCACCCTCGGCATCGAGTGGGCGCACTGGGCCGACGGCGGCACCGACGCGCCGCCCTTCGGCGCAGGCCTGGTGCACGCCGACGACCACGAGGCGGTGGAGCACACCGAGCTGCTCGCCCACGTGCACGCCCGCGCGCAATCGCTCCACCTCCGCAGCCGGGATGCCCGCCGCTCCTCGGGTTAACCCGTCCGTCCCCGGCGCAGCGCCAGCACAAGCGGCAGCATGAGGGCGGGCGCAAACGCCGAGCACGCCAGACCCCACGCGAGCGAGCTGCCGTCGGCGACCCAGCCCACCAGCCAGGGCATGAAGATGCCGCCCGCATTGCCCAGCGCGGCGAGCGCGCCGAACATCGTGGCCCCGCCCTCCGGATGCCGGTCCGCCGTCACGGCCAGCATGGTCGGCCATAGCGCGCTGCCCGTAAAGCCCACCGCGATGCACGCCGCCAGCGCCACGCCGGGATGGGGGAAAAACGAGGCGGCGATAAACAGCACCGTGGTCACGGCGCAGCTCCACGCCATCACGACGTAGGGATCGCGCCGCGCGTCGAGTTGCCCCACCGCCATCCGGCCAAGGGCCATCGCGACCGCGAACGCCAGAAACGCCGAGCCGCCCACCCACGCCGGATAGCCCAGCTCGCGCTCCGCGTAGGCCGGCAGCCACTGCGCCATGCCCAGCTCGGTGGCACCGCCGAGGAAGATGGCCACCAGCGCGCCCAGAAACCACCGCCTGCGCAGCAGTTCGCGCAACGGCGTGCGGCGCCCCTCCGCGCTGAGGGCGGGGAAACGCTCTCTCGCCAGCAGCACGCACAAGCCCAGCGGCAGGGGCAGCAAGACCAGACACGCCGTCCGCCAGCCGAAGCCCGCGCCGAGCAGCACCGTGCCCACCAGGATGGTGAAGGCCGCGCCCACGCAGTAGAACGAGTGCAGCCAGTTCATCGCCGCGGCGCGGCGCTCGGGATTCAGCGCGGCGACCACCGGGCTGAGCACCATGTCGAGCACGCCCGCGCCGAGCCCGAGGGAAAAGAGCGACGCACCCAGCCAGAAATAGTCGGGGGAAAACGCGGCCCCGAGCAACGCGACCGCCCCGAGCGCGTTGCCCGCGAGCGCGAAGGGCTTGGCCCCCCAGCGGTCGGCCAGCGGCCCGGTCGCGAGGATGCCCGCCACCAGACCCGCGAAAAGCAAGGCGCCCAGCCGGCCCAGTCGCTCGCCGCCGAGCGGCGCACCCTCCTCGCCGTAAGCGACGGCGAGGTCGGTGAGATAAACCGGCAGGAGGTTGAGCCCGATGGCCAGCGCCATCATGGCGCCGTAACAGAGCGTGGTGAGCCAGCGGGCGTGAACGGAAGAGGACATGGTGAAGGGATCGAGGACCCTGAATGCCGAGTGACGAATGTCGAATGAAGCGTGGCCGGAAGGCGGGTGTCGGGATGGCGAAAATTTTGCATTGGTCATTCGTCATTAGGCCTTCGTCATTCCGTCTTCCTCCCCATGCCCAACATCGACCCCGCCCAAGAACTGAAGGCGCGCATCCGCACCGTGCGCGACTGGCCCAAGCCCGGCGTGAATTTCCGCGACGTCACCACGCTTTTCCAGGACCCCGAGGCGTTTCGCATCCTGGTGGAAAGCATCGCCTGGGACGCCACCCGCCTCGGCGTCAACCTGATCGCGGCGGTGGATGCGCGCGGCTTCATCCTCGGCGGCGCCCTCGCCTACCAGCTGCACCGCCCCTTCATGCTCGTGCGCAAAAAGGGCAAGCTGCCCCACCGCACGGTCGGCGAGGACTACGCCCTCGAATACGGCAGCGCCTCGATCGAGATCCACGCCGACGCCTGCAA
>JALOTV010000028.1 GCA_025457685.1 Opitutaceae bacterium | reverse complement strand
GAGAACATCATCAACTTCTTCAACGCCGTCGCCGAGGACGTCCGCCACTACCTCGCCAAGCTCGGCGCGCGAACCCTCAACGACATCATCGGCCGCGTGGACCTGCTCGAGCAGATCGACGATCCCGCCAACCCGAAGAGCAAGTTGGTCAACCTCTCCGGCCTCCTCCACAACCCCGATCCCTCGGGCGAGATGGACCGCTACCACACCCGCGAGCGCAACGAGCGCTTCGGCAACGAGGGCTCGCTCGACGAGGCCATCGTGCAGGATGCCCGCGACGTGCTGCTGAAGATGAGCAACAGCCTCGTGCGTTCCTACAAGGTCACCAACGTCAACCGCGACGTCGGCACCATGCTCTCCGGCCAGATCGCGCTGCTCAACGGCGACGAGGGCCTGCCCTCCGGCACCATCAACCTCACCTTCACCGGCAGCGCCGGCCAGAGCTTCGGCACTTTCCTGGTCAACGGCGTGCGCCTCACCCTCCAGGGCGAGGCCAACGACTACGTCGGCAAGGGCATGAACGGCGGCGAGATCATCATCCGCCCCAAGGCCTCCGAGACCTTCGTCTGGAAGGACCAGTCCATCATCGGCAACACCTGTCTCTATGGCGCCACCGGCGGCCACCTCTTCGCCGCCGGCCGCGCCGGCGAGCGTTTCTGCGTGCGCAACTCCGGCGCCACCGCGGTGGTCGAGGGCGTGGGCGACCACGGCTGCGAATACATGACCGGCGGCCTCGTCGTCGTGCTCGGCCCCACCGGCAAAAACTTCGGCGCCGGCATGTCCGGCGGCGTGGCCTTCGTGTATGACGAAACGGATACGTTCGCGAAGAAGATCAACCCCGCCATGATCGGCCTCGAGCGCCTCGCCGCCGGCGAGGAGAGCGACAGCCTACGCCAGCTCATCGCGCTGCACTTCCGCCTCACCGGCAGCAAGCACGCGCAGGCCCTGGTGGAGAACTGGGACGCCGCCCTGCCGAAGTTCCACAAGGTGGTGCCCTTCCCGCCCACCCCGGACTTCCCCAAGACGGTCTACCGCTTCGATCCCTCCAAGATCGCCACCGCCGGCGTGGTCTAAGCGCACAGCGACAAAATCACTGTCTAACCAAGCCCCGCGAGCTCCCGCTTGCGGGGCTTTTTGTTGCTCAGCGCTAAACAAGCACCCGGGACCTCTGGAAGCAGCCAGCCGCTGTCGTCAAAGGCTCGCGTCCAAGAAAAACGCCGCGAGGCGCTTGTCCGGTCTAGTCGGCTGCAAGCGCAGACATTCTGCCTCCAGCTGCGCCCGAGCCTCTGCCTTGGAAATATGATGAAGCGGTGCTCTTTGACGTTTATCCTTTGGATCATTCCACGTCGGGCAGTCGTAGTGCGCTAACACATAAATGCCGCAGTCGGCTGTGCGAAGATAGCGGTCAAACAACTGCGCTCCCATTCCGGAAATCGCCTCAAGGTTCCAAGAGCATTTCACCTCGATATACAGCCGCAGCGGTTGTGCGGGCTCGGCAGGATTGGGCGCGATAATGATGATATCGGGATTATCCCCCTTTTCCGTAGCGGTGCCGCGTCGCACCTCGACCTCTCGCTCACCCCACACATTCAATAGGCCAAGATCACGGCGAAGATGTGTGATCAGGCAGTTTGAGAGCACGTTCTCATCCTTGGGTGTGTAGATAGTGTGCTTCGATCCACGTTCGTTCCAAAGTTCGGTAGGTCGATTTGGTGCGTGCAGGTAAGCTTGGTAACGCTCCAGCGAATCCATCACCGCGTCGCAGAGATCTCCGAGTTTTTGAATCGGCCGCGGTCCCGATTCGCGCAGGAACCGCGCCGCTGCCTGCGGCTCCATCGGCGACCATCCTTCGCGCCGCGCCGCGCGCCGAACATGCGCCAGCATCCGGCCCATCCAGTCGGCGTCGGTAGGATGCCGCGCGATAAGCCGATCCAAAACCGTGACTGCCTGAGGCGAGGTCTGGGCATGTAGCTGGTTAAGCAGGAAGCTCTGCAGTCGTGCCACCTCGTGTTCCAAGGTGACAAACGACGCTTCGCCTATTTTCCACGGACTGTTGGGCACCAGAATTTTCAGGGTTTCCCACAGCCGGGCCAAAAGATCGGGTGACAAATATGTGATCCAGTTGGCCGCCAGTCCTCCGGACGTATTCAAGGACTGCAGCACCGCCCGCGCCCAAACGGGGTCGCCCGCCATCTCGTCCGCGATTGTCGCGGCCCAACTTTCCGCACGCATCGAGAGCAGGAGCGCCGCGGCCATCGGCACCTGGGGATGGCAGGTGAGCAACTCCGGTCCTCTCTGCGGCATCCGTTCTGCGAGCGCCTTTTCAAACTCTGCATCACCGCCCTTGAGCAGCGTTCGCCCGAGCGCATGAACGTGCGAATGGCGATTGGCCTCCGACAAAGCCTGTTCGCGTAAAACCTCCCGAACCACCGGATCAGCCAAAAGCGGTAATCCGAACCACGTTTTCGAGTCGATTCCGACCGCATCGCCGGTGTGCAGCCATACGCGTAGCGCAGCGTAAAACCCTTCGCGATTTCGTGAGTGCCCCATCTCGATGATTCGGTTCCAAATCGCGTCATCCTGCCCAAACGCGTAACTCTGATAAACGAGCAGCGCCGGCATCCAGCGCCCCCACCAATCGCCGGAAAAGGCCTCCAGCTTAGCCAACGCATACTCGGCCAAATAGCCCGCCAAGCGCACCGCGCATACATGACGCTGAAGCGTCGTCTCTGAGACCAACTCGTCTGCTGACGGGGAAACTGAGTTAGACAGATAATTTCGCGCTACCGTGCGGAAGCGCGCATGAAACGCCGCCGTAACGACACACCGCACCGGTAATTCCTCGCGCCCATGCGGTGGATGCAGTCGGCCGTCTTTGCATTCGACTAAAAACAGAACCTCGGTCGCCCACCATAGCGTGTGTCCCTTGCCTTGCGCGAAATGGTCCAGCGCTTCTCCGAGACGCGCCTCTATGGGCGGTAGCGCGCGCCGTTGCCGTTCAGCTTCCTGCTCTCGGTAATATTGTTCCTTCCGCCAATTTGGTCGCTCGTATTCGATCAAGCGGTGACTGGTCCGGAGCGGCACCAGCGATGCGAAGGACTCGGATACAACGACCAAGGGCCAGATCGTTTCGATGTCGGCTTGTTCTTCCCAGCGCGTGAGCCAGCTCACCAGATTTTCCCAGCGGCTACCGATGGGCAGTCTCACCGTGCTAACCGCTTCGCCTACCGCCCAAGCTAGATCCTCGTGTGCGAAGAATACTCCGCGCGGAGTGGTGAGCTGGGAAAAAACGTCGCTGAGTTTTTCCTGATCCGTCTCGACCAGCAACGCGCGCCAAAACGCGCGGCGTGCGGCTTGTGGGATCGGTTGCTCGTCGTTTGCGGCCAAGATTGGCGGGCGCTCGTAGTTCGCCCAACTAACCGCCAGCGTCACGACCGCCGGCAAGAGTTCCGGCATGGTATCCCATTGCGAAAACGCCAAACGCACGATCTTTTGGATAAACTCCGCCTGCCTGTTCGTGGGGTATTGATTACGGACCAGCGAAAGACCGGCCGCCCAGCGGAGGATGGGCCGCATGTCTGCCGGTCTGACTCGGTCAACCAAGTCCGAGTGCAGCATCATATCATAGGATGTAATCGAACGTTCGTCCCCGTGGTGGTTCAGAAACGGCAAAAGCTCCTCCGTGCTTAAGCAGGCCGGCCAAAGTATGGGCAAGATGCAGCCCAACACCTCAAGATCCGCGCGCTCCGGTGTCGCCAGCAACCGTTCGCGAAGGCTCGGCGCGAACTCCGGCATGGTCGTATCGTCTTTGGCCCAGCGGCGCAAAAGCCAGGCGGCCGCATGCGTGACTGCCACGTCTTCGTTTTCGCGAAAAATCACGTCGATCAGATCGTCGATAAGTTCGCGCGTATTGCAGGCGTCGATAATCGAAAGCGTCGTGCGGCGCAGGGAGACCGATTCCGCGCGATTCAGCAGCACCGCGCGCAACTGGGCGGCAAGGCCTGGATGCTTTAATCGCGCGAGCGGCAGTGTGATTTCGCCATCCTGTGCCTCCGCTTCGTGCCTGCGAATCTGCTCGAAATATAGATCCACTATCTGCGCCCGCCTCGGCTCGGTAAGGACCGTATGATGGCAGCGGATGAGCACATCGCCGTTGGACGGAAGCAGGGGCTCGAAGAGCTGCGGATGCAGTTCGACCAACCACAACGCGAGTTCCTCCAGCGGCGGATAGATGCGGGGCTCGACCGCGCTCGCGTCGCTCACCAGCCCCAGCAAAGTGCGCGTAAGCTTTTCGTTTCTCACCGGTTTGCGCGCGACCAGATACTCGGCGGCGAGAAACTCCGCGTAGGCCTGATGCTGCCAAGTCACGCAATCTCCGCCGGCACTTCGAAATAGTCCGCAACGGTAGGTCTCGCGCAGGGCTTCGGACGTGAGTTTTTGCCCTGTCGTTTTGTCGGGACCGATGTCGGCGACTGCGAGTAGATCATCAGGCTCGAGCACGGTCGGCGAAGGGCGGGCGGCGGAATTCGGCAAACGATAAAGGTAACGTCGGCTGAGCACGCCGTGGGCGGCGACCTGCCCCGCGATCCTGCGCCGGGTTTCCTGCGTGGTGTGTCGGTTTCGCGGCGGCACCGCAGGGTCCTCGTGCGGATCGTGTGCGAGCCGAAGCATACCGCGCCGATAGATGTCGGCTCTCGTGGGCCCCAAGGCTCGTCCTTCACGCGCGTCGGCGAGCAAGAGATCGAGGGTCAGCGGATGCGCGGCCAAAGCGTTGAGGTCATGCGTCGCTAGCTCGGTCAAAAACGCGTCGGAACGGGTTTGGCCAAGTAGTATCGCGGCGGCCAGCGCAACGTCCTCGCGCGTAAGCGGAGCCAGTTGGTGGAGCTGCACGCGAGCGAGGGCGTTTTTGTCGGGTTTTCCAAAAAGCGCCTCAATCTTCTCCGTGGCACCGGCGCGCCACTCTGCGGCACGACAGCCAAGCCGAAGTTTTAGTGCCGGATGATTTGGTTTGGTGAAGCCAGGCTTGAGCCGGTGAACGATGGTTGGAATGAGATCGCGAATCTGTTCCCAGCACTCGTCCAGGCTGTCGAGAATCAGGGTCAGTTCTTGCCGCCCGTCTCGCCACGCGAGAAACCGCTCGTCCCCGAAAACCTCATCACGAAAGCTTTCCGGACCGAGATTTTTGAGGTCTACGTGCAGCACGAGATCAGAAGTCGCGGAACGAACCAAGCGGTCGCGCTCCATCCGCAATTCATGCGATTTACCCATGCCGGGGGCGCCGAGAAGCACGAGGCAGGGCACGTCCTCTAGATCGGCAATACGCCGCAGTTTGACTGTCTGCGCGGCGTCACCCCGCGAGTCGGGACGGCTCACGGCTAGAAAACCTTCGTCTAACGTCAGCGTTTGTTCCGCCTGGAACCAATAGCGGTTCCACGGAAATACTTGCGGCTGAAGTGTCGCGGCGATCGGCATCGCAGACCGACGAGAGAGCTCGCCTGCCCATTTGGCGAGCGATTTGCCTCTCATCTTTACCTCTTACTTCACAGCCGCCTGCTTATGCGAAGAAACGCATCCGTGCGTAGTTTCGCCGCCAAATATATTCAGAAATTAATCGCGCACCTTTCCGAACGATTCAGGCGAAAAAATTTCAAGGTATCACGTTTTCGTCGCGTCTAGATCTCGGCTCTTGGGAGCGATTTCCTTCTATCGCCAAGCTGCCCGACAACTGAGCCAAAGCGAAAAACCATCTCGGTCACACGCCCCCATCTTTATTGCACCAAACGTCCGTCCTTGGATAGTGGAGGATGTGTTGTTAACCCCGCCGTTTCGCAATCCCTGACCCCCGGCCCCGGGGGTGACGCATGACCTCTCCCGGTTCCTCCCCCTCTCCCGCCGGAGAGTCATCTTCGTCGCCAAGCGTCCTTGTCGAAGGACGCTTGCGGGCATCGCGTGACGTCTTGTATCGAAGCCTTTTCGAACACGCGCCGATGGAGGTGCATATCTGGCAGGTCGTTCGTGACGAGCGGGGCGCGATCACGACATGGCGTCTGGTGGACGCCAACCCCATGGCGCTGAACGTCTGGGGGCGTAACCTCGAGGACATCATCGGCAAGACCACCGAGGAGATTTTCCCCGGCGCCGACGCGGTGCGCACCTTTCTGCCCTTGGTCGAGGAGATCATGTCGACCGGCCTGCCCAAGCACTGGGAGACGGCGTTTGCGGGCACGGGGCAGGTGCTGCACATGGTCAGCAGTCCGGTGGAGGATTGCTTCGTTAGCATGGGCTTCGACGTCACCGCGGATCACAGGCGGCAGCGCGAGCTGGAGCATGCCCTGCAGCGCGTCACCCAGGCCACGCAGGCTGGTGGCGTAGGCCTTTGGGACTGGGACCTGCGAACGAACGAGGTGCACTACTCCGACGAGTGGAAGCGCCAGCTCGGCCACGCTTCCGCCGAGATAGCGGACACGTTTGAGGAGTGGCGCTCGCGGGTCCATCCGGACGACCTCGAGCCGACGATGGTGCAAATAAAGGCTGCGATCGAGGGCACGCGCAAAGCGAATGACGTCGTCTTCCGCATGCGGCACAAAGATGGTCGCACATCGACATCACGGAGCGCAGGCGCATGGAGGAGCGCGTGCGCGAGGCGCAGAAACTCGAGTCGCTCGGCACGCTGGCGGCCGGCATCGCGCACGATTTCAACAACCTGCTCACCGCCGTCACCGTCAACATATCCCTGCTGCGCGACACTCCGCCCAACATGCCGCAGGCGTCCGTGTTGTTGAAGGCGGTCGAGGAGGCCACGGGCCGGGCCACCGCGTTGACGAAGCAGCTGCTCACCTTTGCGAAGGGGGGCGCTCCGGTGCGCGCCGTGGCGTCGATCCGGGAGCTCATCCTCGACTCCGCCACCTTCGTCGCCCGCGGCTCAAGGGCGCGCTGCGAGTTCGCCCTCGCCGAGTCCCTCGCGCCGGTGAACGCCGACGTGGGCCAGCTCAGCCAGGTGATCAGCAACCTGGTGATCAACGCCATCCAGGCCATGCCTCAAGGCGGCACCATCCGCATCGGCGCCAAAAACGTGGATCTGGCCGGCGAGCTTGCGCCCGCGCTGCCCGCCGGTCGCTACGTGCGGATCACCGTCGCCGACGAGGGCACGGGAATCGCGCCCGAGAACCTGCCGCGCATTTTCGATCCCTTTTTCACCACCAAGCCGACCGGCAGCGGCCTCGGCCTTTCCACCTCCTATTCCATCGTGGCCCGCCACGGCGGGCTTTTGTCCGTCGAGTCCGCGCAGGGGGTCGGCACCACGTTCACCGTGCATCTGCCCGCTTCCGAAGGCGAGGTGGCGCGACCGGAGAAACCACGACCCGTGTCCGGCGCCGGCCGCATCCTCGCCATGGACGACGACGACATGATTCGCGAGGTGTTGCCGCGCGCCTTGGCTCACCTCGGCTATGCGTGCGATGCCTGCGCCAATGGGGAGGAGACGGTGGCGCGCTACCGGCAGGCCCTGGCGGCCGGCCCGGCCTACGATGCGGTCATCCTCGACCTGACCATTCCCGGGCGGCAGGGCGGCGCGGAGGTGCTGCGCCAGTTGCGGGCCCTCGATCCGCATGTGGTCGCGATCGTGGCGAGCGGCTATGCGGACGACGACGTGCTCGCCCAGCCGGAGAAGCACGGCTTTCGCGGGCGTTTGCACAAGCCCTTCAACATGCTGTCGCTGAGCGTCGAGCTGTCGCGCCTGCTGCGCGCCAGACCACACGCCGCCGCGCCGCGCCAAGGGGGCGGCCACCTCGCGTCCGATTAAGCGCCGCCCGCGTGCGCCGCAGGCGGCGGGTGCTCAGCGGCTGGCGCCTGCCTCGGGCCAGGCGAGAATGGAGCCGTCGCGAATCACCCGCGTGAGCGAGCCCTGGCCCTGACGCTGCCAGGTGATGGTGAGGTCCCACACATCGGGATCATGGGGCGGCAGCTTGAAAAGCTCGTGCGTGACGGTCACCGGCAGCGTGCCATCCGCGAGGTGGCTCATCATGGCGCGGGTGACGTTGATGCGGCGCGAGGTCAGCCCGTAGCGGGCGTCCAGCACGTAGAGATCGGGGCGCGGGCAGGACACCTGGTCCACGAAACGGCCGGCGGCGTTGATCTGCGTGGAGAGATCGGAGCGCATCACGATGGTGTCGGACTGGAGCTTGCTGAAGGTGTGGTTGTCCACCTTGGCCCAAAACGCTCCGCTCAGGTCCAGTTCACTCAGCATCAGCCAGTAGCTGGTCTCGGCCTTGGCGATGCGGGGGCCTATCGCGGCCGCCGAATCGGGCATCATGTAGGCTTCGCCGCCGGGGATGGTGTGCCTCACCTTCAGATACCAGGCGTCGGCGTGCGTCGTGGAGATTTTGCCGCTCTCGAGGGCTTGCTGCAAAAACGTTCGCCCCTCCTCGGCCAGCAAGGTGGGGGGCATGCGCACGAAGCGGCCGTCCGCGGCGCGCCGGATGACGCCGTCGTCGCCTAGGCGCGCGACCAAGGCGCCTTCGAGGGTGCGGCCATCGGCGGATACCCAGGTGCGAGGGTCGGACCAACGGATGGCGGACGCCGCATCTTCAGGTGGTGGCGGGGGTGGTTTGCAGGCGCCGAGCCCGAGCAAAAGCAGAGTGGGGATGAGGCTCCGAAGCAGTCGCACGTGAGGGTTATCACGTAGGTCGGAAGTCGGGTGCAAAGATAATCTTGGCCCCGGCGCGCGAGGCGCGGTCAGCGCAGGGGGAGGATGCCGTGCGCGGTGTAGTTGGCGGGTTTGGTGACGAACTGGCCGGGCTTGAATTCCACGCCCATGCGCAGGGTTTGTCCGACCGAGATGGGGTAGGAGCGATAGGAAATCTGGCGACGCGGGCTTCCGCTTCCGTAAGTGGAGGTATCGCCGGCCACCGCGTAGGCGTGCTCGAGCAGGCTGAGGGCGTTGGCCTTGGGGATGCCGTATTGGAAACAGAATTCGCCCGCCGAACTTCCGTAGGGAAGAAGCACCAGCACGTCGTAGGCGCGGCCGTCGGTGTAGGCGCTCATCATGGCGGCATCCACGATCACGTCGTCTTGGAGGGACTCCGGGGTTTTGGCACCGACGCCCGAGCCGGCCGGTCGGGGGGAAAGGGCCGGGCTCGCGGCGGCATGACTGTCGGCTCCGCCCAGTGCGGCGCCGGTGCGCAGGGCATCCTGCGCCGCGACGGTGGCATCGAAGGGTTTGCCGGCGAGGCCGATGGCTCCAGCCGCTGGGGTTTGAGTAATCGCCGGCTCTCTCCAGACTTTTGTCCCCATGTCGCATCGATCCCGCTTTCTCGCCCCGCTCGTCATCGGTTCGCTGCTCGCGGTGACGGGGAGCGCCCAGCCGGCCGCGACCGCGCCCACCCTGCGGGGCGTTTACGCGGACGACTTTCTCATCGGTGTAGCGCTCAACACCGCCATGGTCACCGGTCGCGACGCCCGCTCCGGCGAGATCGCCGCGCGGCAATTCGACTCCCTCACCGCGGAGAACGACATGAAGTGGGCGGAGATTAATCCACAGCCCGGGGTCTATCGTTTCGACGCTGCCGACGCCTACGTGGACTTCGCCCAAAAGCACAGCATGACCGTCATCGGCCACACGCTCGTCTGGCACAGCCAGACTCCGCGCTGGGTCTTCGAGGGCGAGAATGGCCAGCCCGCCACGCGCGAGATGCTGCTCCAGCGCATGCGCGACCACATCTTCGCCGTCGCCGGCCGCTACAAGGGCCGCATCAAGGGCTGGGACGTGGTCAACGAGGCCATCGCCGACGGCGGCGCCGACACGCTGCGCGACTCGCCCTGGCGACGCATCATCGGCGAAGACTTCATCGATCACGCCTTCCGTTTCGCTCGCGAGGCCGATCCCGAGGCCGAGCTCTATTACAACGACTACAATCTCTACAACCGCGACAAACGCGCCCGCGTCCTCACGATGTTGCGCGGCATGATCGCGCGCGGCGTGCCCGTCGATGGCGTCGGCGAGCAGGGGCATTACCAGATCGGGTTTCCGCCGCTGTGCGACATCGAGGAGGCGATCGAGGACTTCGCCGCCCTCGGCCTGAAGGTCATGATCACCGAACTCGACGTGGACGTGCTGCCATCGCGCGGCGCCGCGGGGGTCGCGGACATCTCCCGCCGCGAGGAATTCGAGGCCGCCCTAAATCCCTACGTCAACGGCCTGCCCGAGGCCGAGCAGGCCCGCCTTGCGGAGCGCTACGCCTCCCTCTTCGGCCTCTTTTTGAAGCACAAGAAACACATCACCCGCGTCACGCTCTGGGGCCTGCACGACGGAAGCACGTGGCTGAACAACTTCCCGGTGCGCGGCCGCGTGAACCACCCCCTGCTCATCGACCGCGATCTTCGCCCGAAGCCCGCTTTTTTCTCCGTGCTCGAGGCCGGAAAGTGAAGGCGCTGTCGCGGGCGGACCGCGGATACCAGGGCGCGGGCCGGTGTCGAATCCCGCGCGTATCCGGACTTGGGCGGGAGCGGCTGCGTCCGGTCCTTTACACAAGGATGACGCGCGGGTCTGCTCGCATCCGATCCGATGCCCGACACCTTCCTCCTGTTTTTCCTATTGGCCGTCGGCGTCGTCGTTTTCTTCGCCTGGCTCGCCCGCAAACAGGCCAAGGAGCGCACCGCCGCCCTCGGTCTGCTCGCCGCGCGTAGGGGGTGGAATTTTTACGGTGATAACCGGGACCGCCGCATCGAGGCATCCTATCCTCAATTCCCGCTTTTCCGCCGCGGCCATACCCGCCACGCCCACAATCGCCTATCCGGACGTATCCGTGCCTTTGATACAGAGCTTCGCGCCGAGGCCGGCGACTACCACTACCAGATCACCAGCGGATCCGGAAAAAACCGCAGCACGCGCACCTGCCGCTTCAGCTTCATCCTCGTCGCCCTGCCTTTCGGCCCGCAGCTGCCGGGCCTGCGCGTGCGCACCGAAAATCTCTTCGACAAGCTCGCCGGCGCCATCGGCTTTGAGGATATCGATTTCGAGTCCGCCGAGTTCTCCCGTCGCCACCACGTCAGCTCATCCGACCGGCGCTTCGCCTACGCCCTCATCGATCCGCGCATGATCGAGTTTCTGCTCGGGCATCACCCTCCGGTCTTTGAGTTGGCGGGCGGCGTCCTGCTTGTCATTTCCAGCGAAGGCTCGCGCCGCTGGGAAGCGCCGGAGTTTTCCGCCGCCCTCGACTGGACGCAGGTGTTTCTCGACCGCTGGCCCGGCCACCTTGCCACCGACCTGCGCGGTCGCTAGCCCTTCCGCCCATGCAGCCCGCCGTGCTCCTCCTCCTTTTGGCCCCCGCTTTTCTCGCGCTGGTCTGGGCGCTCATGATCTACAACCGCCTCGTCCGCCTGCGCCTTCACGTGCGCGAGAGCTGGTCCGACATCGACGTGCAGTTGAAGCGCCGTCACGACCTCATCCCCAACCTTGTCGCGACGGTGCGCGGCTACGCGGCCCACGAAAGCGCCGTGCTGGAAAACGTCACCCGGCTGCGCGCCGAGGCCGCAAGCGAGGCGCGCACCCCGCGCCGCGCCGCCGCCGCCGAGGCCCCGCTCGCGGCCGGGCTCTCGCGCCTATTCGCCGTGGCGGAAAGCTACCCCGCGCTCAGGGCCGACGCCCACTACCTCGCGCTCCAGCGCGAGCTCGCCGAGACGGAGGACCGCATCGCCGCCGCGCGGCGCTTCTTCAACGCCAACGTCCGCGATCTAAACACCCTCTGCGAGCAGTTCCCCACCGCCCTGGTCGCGAGCGCCACGGGGTTTCGCGCCGTGGATTTTTTCCAACTCGACTCCGCCGCCGAGCGCATCGTGCCGCGCGTCTGACCACCGGCGCCGGTCGTGGCGGCGGCTTCGCGGAAAATTCACGCCGCGGCGTCCGCCGTATCTTGTGCCGGGTGGGTTTTTGTTTTGCATGGGATCACCCCATGAAAACTCGCCGCGACTTTTTGCGCACCGCCGGCCTCACCACCGCCGGCTTCCTCGGGCTCCGCGCCCTGGTCAACAACCCCCTCGCGGCCGCCCTCGCCGAGTCCGCCGCCGGCGGCGCGCCCGCGCTGGGTTTTGGTCCGCTGGTGCGCGACGCCGCCGGCTACCTCGACCTGCCGGCCGGCTTTTCCTACGTGAAGTTTTCCGAGCGCGGCCAGGAGATGGACGACGGCCTGCTCGTGCCCGGCATGCACGACGGCATGGCCGCCTTCCCCGGCCCTGAAGGCCGCGTGCTGCTCGTGCGCAACCACGAGAACGAGAGCGCCTGGGTGGACTACTCGCCCTACGGCAAAGACCAGTCGCGCCTCGGCAAGGTGGACAAGTCCCGCATCTACGACCTCGGCCAGGGCGTGCTGCCCAATCTCGGCGGCACCACCACGCTCGTCTATGATCCCGCCTCGCGCCGGCTCGAGCGCCACTACCTCAGCCTCGCCGGCACAGTGCGCAACTGCGCGGGAGGCGTCACGCCCTGGGGCACCTGGGTGACCTGCGAGGAGATGAACGCCGAGCCCGAGCCCCACGCCGAGAAGGTCCATGGCTTCAACTTCGAGGTGCGGCCATCGACCGAGATCGGCCTGGTCGAGCCCGTGGCGCTCAAGGCCATGGGGCGCTTCCGCCACGAGGCCATCTGCGTGCACCCGGCCAGCGGCGCGGTCTACGAGACCGAGGACATCGGCGACGGACTGCTCTACCGCTTCCTGCCCACCACTCCGGGCAAACTCGCCGACGGCGGCCGCCTGCAGGCCCTCGTGCTGCGCGACAAGTTCGGGGCCGACACCCGCAACTGGGACGCCTCCACCTTTCCCGTGGGCAAGCCCCTCGCGGTGAAGTGGGTGGACCTCGACGAGGTGGAGAGCCCGCGCCACGACCTGCGCCTGCGCGGCTTTGGCGCCGGCGCGGCCCTCTTCGCCCGCGGCGAGGGCGCGTGGTGGGGCGAGGACGCGGCCTGGTTCGCCATGACCAACGGCGGCCCCGCGCGCCTGGGCCAGATCTTCCGGTATCGGCCGAGTGAATACGAAGGCACCGCGCGCGAGGACGAGGCGCCGGGCACGATCGAGCTCTTCGTGGAGCCCAACAACTCCGAGCTGGTGAGCAACTGCGACAACCTCTGCGTCGCGCCCTGGGGCGACCTCGTGCTCTGCGAAGACACCAAGGGCGTGTGCCGCGTGGTGGGCGTGACGCCGAAGGGCGAGTTCTACGTCATCGCGAGCAACACCCGCGGGGGCCGCGAGCTGGCCGGCGCGTGTTTCTCGCCCGACGGCTCCACGCTTTTCGTGAACGTGCAAAATCCCGGCTACACCCTCGCCATCACCGGCCCCTGGCCGCGCGGCCGCGCCTGAGCCGAGCGGCTCGTCACCTCTGGCCGGCGACACGGGTCGCGCTCAGCGCGTGTAGGAAGGGCAAAGCCGGCCTGCCGCCACCCCGCCCGCGAATAGGGCGGGGGCGTGGAAAAACCTGACGTATCCGAAAAGCAAAGACACCGCGCCCATAGCCGCATTTTTTGCCAGGGCGCGGGGCAAGCGCGCGACCGATGATGTCTACCCGTGCTATTCGGGAAAACGTTTTTCCACCTCGCGACGGCTGGTTTCGTCGAGCAAATCGAGCGCCACCGTGAGTTCGCGCAGATCGACGGCGCGGATAAACAGCAGACTGTTGCCGGTGCGGGACTTGATCACGCCCTCGAGCTGACGTCCCTGACGGTCGCTCAGGGTCCAGAACTGTTCACCGCGAATCAGTTCGCCGACGCCGGCGCACAAGGTGCATTTGTCGGTGCCTGAACATGGTTTGCAGGCGACGAAAGAGCTGCCGCCGCAAGGCTCGCACCGACCCCGATTGATCGCCTCGCCGCTGGGGAGTATTTCGATCACTTCGCCGATGTGTCCCTGAGACCAGGCCCTGGTATGCGTGCCTTGCTCCGAACGCCATGTGTATTCCATCCAAAGTTCGTCGTCCCGGTGCCCATCGACCTTCTTTTTCTTCCAGCCTTTGGAGGAGGCCTTGAGGCACTTGCCGGGACAGGCAACCTTGCCGGCATCGCAATTCGAAGCGGCACATGTTTTTTCGCCCTTACAAGCCGGGCAAACAACGACATCGGGCTGTGCGGATAAGGTGCCAGCGAATAGAAACAGAAGACCGAGCCATAGTGTTTTATACATAAATGTCCTTCTTGCGTCTTTGGCCGGGCCGCCTGAGCGGCGGCCGGTTGCGGTCATGGCTCTCAGGGAGTGGCGGGGCGCGTCACGCGCAGGCGGAGGAACTTCGTCGGCGTGTCGGCGGGCACCTCGACGGCCACGGTCTCGGTGTCTCCGGTGATGCCGAGGATGGTTTCGTTGCCGGTCAGGGCCGCCCACGAGTCGCCGTCCAGGGTGGCGGAGGACTCCACGCGGTAAAGCAGGCCGGCGGCGGCGGCGCGCCGGGAGCGCTGGTAGGTCAGGCGCAGGGTGGGCGGGGCATCCGGTGCGGCGGGTTCCTCGGCCAGCACCGTGGTGGCCGCGGCCGAGCCGTCGCTGCCGGCGGGGATGGCGAGGGCGTATTCGAGCAGGTTGGGCACGCCGTTGCCATCGGGGTCGGCCAGATCGCCCCAGACGGTGGCCTCCAGCGCGGGGTCGGCGAGTTGTTCGGCGCTGAAGCGGCCGCTTAGCCAAGTCGATATCTCGTTGGCCAGGGCGAGGCCTTCGACGCGGAAGGTGAAGCCCTCGGTGGAGCGGGGCGGCACGTTGGCGTCCAGCACGAGAAACCCGAAGCGATAACCCGTCGCGCCCGGCGTGGCGGAGACGGTGAAGGGCAGTTCGGCTCCCGGGGCGAGGGTGAACGGCGGCGTGAGGCCCGAGACGGCGAAACCGTCGGCGGGGGCCGAGGTCACACTGAATCCGTTGACGATAAGGTCGGCGGTGCCGGTGTTGCGCAGGGTGAAATTTTGCGGAGCCGAGGCTATGCCGACGAGCGCGGATCCGAAGTCGTGAATGAAGGGGTTGGCGGCGGCGAGGTTGGCGCCCGATCCCGCGCCGATGCGAATGGACGGGGTGGGCACGCGCTCGACCAGGATCGAGTAGGTCACGGCGGGAAGCGCCGCATCGTAGCGGGTGAAACGCAGGTCCAGGGTGTTGGCGCCAAGGGCGAGAGGTTGGCGGGCCCCGAGGGGCAGGGCGAAGGGACCGGCGAAGTTCGCGGTGGTGTTGAACTGGCTCAGGTTTGGTCCGCCGCGATCAAACACGAACAGCGAGCCGTCCGCGCGGAGGGCGGCCGCGTGGGTGTCGTTCATCGCCAGCGTGGCGAGGTCGGCGGGAGTATCGACCGGGATTCTCGGCGGCATGGAGGAGCCGCCGCCCCAGTCGAGGAGCCTGCCGTCGGCGTGGAGGGCGAGATTCTGATCGCGGTGGGCGACGATGGCCACGATGCCGTGGGTCGGGGCGAGTCCGGACGGGTAGGTGAGGCTGCCCCATTCGACCACGCGGCCGTCGGCGCGCAGGGCCAGGTAGTGGTTGCGCCCGGCGGCGATGGCGATGACTCCGGATTGCGCGTCCGCGGGGATGGTCTGGGGCATGGAGCTGCCCCGACCCCAGGCGACGACGGAACCGTCGCGACGCAGCGCCATGCTCGTGTTTTCCCCGGCGGCGATGGCCACGACGTCGATGGCGGTGGCAGGCACGAGAAGTTGTTGCGCGAAGTTTTGTCCCCACGCGACGACGCGACCCGAGGAGGTGAGGGCGAGGCTGTGGTAATCTCCGGCGGCGATGGCGACGAAGTCGTTGCCTTCGGGCACGGTGAGCTGGCCAAAACTGTTGTTGCCCCATGCGAACAGAGAGCCGTCCCGCTTGAGCACGACGGCATGCGAGATGCCGGTGGCGATGGCGAGCACGTCGGACTGGGCGGCGACCGGCACGACATCGATATTTCCCGAACTCAGGCTGTCGCCAAAGGCCTGAACGCCTCCGGCCGGGGTGATGGCGAAGACGACGCCGGGAGCCGCCGCCAAGGTCGGACCGGGCAAACGCACGGCGAAAGGCTCGGAGCCGAGACGGGTCTCGATCCGCCCGAGCGGTGCGCGCACCAGACCGGGCAAGGTGGTCGCGGTGTAGGGCGTGGCGGGCAGCGCATAGGCCAAGGTATCGGGCGCGAAGGCGGGGGTGAGCGCGCCCACGCTCGCGCCGAGGTTGGCGAGGCCGGGCACGCCAAGGGCGCGATCCACACGAAGCGTGTAGCTGGCGGTCTGGCCGGTGGCGGGCGCGGTGAGACCGGTGGCGCTCGGCGTGCCGCTGCCGGTGAAGGTGCGTCCCCAGGCGACGAGTTCGCCGGTGTCGAGCAGGGCGAGTGCGTGCTCGGGGCCGGCGGTGATCGCGACCACGCCGCTTTCGACGTTGGACGGCGTCGTCTGCAGGGACGAGGCGGTGCCCCAGGAAACGACCCGACCGTCGCGCCGCAGGGCGAAGAAGTGGCTGTCGGCGGCGGTGATCGCGACCACGTGGGTGGCGGCGGCCGGGATCTGGGTGAAGGTGTCGATCGCGGAGGGATTGGTGTAGTTCCACGCGAAGAGCTGGCCGTCGGCTTTGAGCACGAGGGCGTGGTTGTTGGCGGCGGCGACGGCGATGACGTCGGTCTGCGTGGCGGCGGGCAGGTTGGTGGCGAGGACACTGGAAGAATCCCACTGCACAAGACGACCGTCGGCGCGCACGGCGAAGTAGAGGCCGTTGCTGTTGGCGGCGATGGCGTTGACGTCGGTCTGCGCGGAGGCTGGCACGCGCGCCGGGTTGCTCAACGCAGTCACGCGACCATCGGCGAGCAAGGCGAGGGTATCGCTGCTGCCGATGGCCAGGGCGCGCGTCGGCGTGAAATTCGCCAGACCCACGTCAGATACGCGGAAAGGGGAAGGGACGGTCACACCCGATATGGGCACGACCGCGCCGCTGGCTTGGAGCGCCAGGAGCCGCGGGCCCCGTGCGTAAACGCCACGAATGCCAGACTGGGCGCTGGTGGGCAGCGTGCCAGGCGCGGAGCCCCCGGACGCGCTTGGGGCGATGGACACAGCCCCCTGCGGAGAGACCGCGAGGTGGAAGGAGGAGCCGGCGGCGAGGACGGCTTCGGAAAAGGCCGGGGACTCCGGATCGAGCAAGCGCAACTCGATGCGGTTGGCCCCCTCGCGCAACGAGCGCAGAGCGGTGAACGGCGTCGCGAGGGGCGCGCGGAAGAAGGACGACGTGATGCCGCCCCACGGAATCACGCCCCCGGCGGAGTTGAGCACCGCGCTGCTATTGCCACCGGCGGCGATGGCCACGGCGCGGCCGAGGGCCGAGCCGGGCACGGTATCTAGCGAGTAGATGGAACTCCCCCAGGTTACCACGGTGCCGTCGGAGCGCAGGGCGACCGCATGGGCATGGCCGGCTGCGATCGCGACAACCCCGCTCCGGGCCGCGAGGGGCACGGTGGCCAGAGTGGAAGAATAACCCCAGGCGAGAACCGAACCGTCCGTCTTGAGCGCGAGACTAAAACCGTCGCCGGCGGCGATGGCGGTGACACCACTCGCGGCCTCGAGCGGTGGATTGGGCGCGGAGCCGGAGGAAACGACGGAGCCGGCCGCCTTCAGCGCGAGCACATGGCTGGCGCCGAGCGCGATGGCGGTGTTGTTGCCACCGAGATTTTGCGCGGACGAATTGAGCGAGGAGTTTTGCCCCCACGGCACCACGGTGCCGTCTCGTTTGAGCGCGAGCGAGTTGGCGCCGTAGGCGGAGATGGCGACGACATCGGTCTGGGCGGCGGCGGGAATGGCGAGCACGGAGGCCGGCGCGGTGGCAAACGGTCCCGACCAGGTGGTCGGCACGCCATCGGCCCGCAGGGCGAGGATGTGCTGGGCGCCGGCCACCACGCTCACGATGCCCGACTGGGCGGCGACCGGAACGGCGGGCGGCTGGGAAGAGGAGCCTCCACCGGCGGCCACGACGGCCCCGGATCGATCTATGCCGACGAGAAAACTGTCGCCCATGGCGAGGCTGGAACCGGTGGGTGCGGAAACGTAACCGGTGCCGTTGAGGTTGATTTGGATTTGTCCGCGTCCGGCGAGCGCGCCGGAGAGCGTCAGGCGTGAGGTGGCGTAGGGCACGGACTGGGTGTAGTCTGCGGTGGTCTGCGCAAACGCCGGCGACACGGGACCCGCGGAGGTGGAGAGGCGGGCGAGGGCGGGCAACTCAGCCGCGCGGGCGATGGTGAGCGTGTAGGTGCGCGGCGGGGCGGTGAGCAGGCGCAAGGCCGCGGGCGCGGTCACGTTGTAGCCCCAGGCGATGACGGAGCCGTCGGTCTTCAGCGCGAGGCTGTGGTAGGGGCCGGCGGCGATGGCGACCACGCCGGTCTGGGCGGCGGTCGGGATGTTGAGCTGGGAGTTGCCGTTGGCGCCCCAAACGGAGACGGAGCCGTCGGTCTTGAGCGCGAGGGCGTGTTGGCGGCCGGCGGCGATGGCGCGAACCGAGGTCAGGGTAGGCCGGTTGGCGACCACCGGATCGTAACTTTGGCCCCAGACGGAGACGGAGCCGTCTGCCTTGAGGGCGAGGCTGAAGTTCTCGCCGGCGGCGACGCCGACCACGCCGCCGCCGAGATTGCCGGGCACCTCGAGCGAGGCGGGCAGAGAATTGTTGGACCAGGTGACGACGCGGCCGGCGGTGGTGACGGCGAGGAAGTGATTGGACCCGGCTGCGACGGCGAGGAAGGTGCCTTGGGCGGCGGCGGGCAGGGGCAAGGAGCTGGTGGACGAACTCCAACCGCGCAGGCTGCCATTATCCAGCAGGGCGAGGGCGGTGGAGTCGCTCACGACGAGTTGGCGGGCGCGCAGGCGGAGAGACTCCTGGCCGGTGTAATTGTAGAGGAGTTCGCTCGGCGGGGTGGCGCCGGTGATGCGCACGACTGAACCATCGAGGCGCAGGCCGTATTCGCCGACCGGTCCGACCGCGACCGAGGCGACCGGCGCGGCGTAGATGGCCAAATCGGTCGAGCCGAAGAAACCACCCGAACGCGTGGGGGTGGAATCGGCGCGGCCGAGGTGATCGACGAACCAATCGCGATACTGGCCGCCGATCATCGGGGTGGCGGCGAGCGGCACGCCGCCGTCGGGCGTAGGGGTAATTTCGATACGGTTGGCGCCGGTGCGCAGCGCGAGGCGGACGTTGGCCGGAGGGAGCAGGCGGATGGCGCTGTCGGTCGAGGTGGAGGAGAATGCGTTGCCCCAGGTCACCACCGAGCCGTCCGCGAGCAGGGCGGAGCAGTGGTCCGTGCCCGCGGCGACGGCGACCGCACCGGCGGTCGTGACGGGCACGGTGTTGAGGGCGGAATTCGTGCCCCAGACAATCACGGTGCCGTCGTCGCGCAGGGCCATGGCGTGGCGGCGGCCGGCGGCGATGGCTACGATGCGGTTGCCCAGCGTGACCGGCGGAGCGAGAGGGCCCGAGCCGGCGTCGCCCCAGCCGATCACTTCGCCGGTGGCTTTGAGCGCGAGGCTGAAATTCTCACCGGCGGCGATGGCGACGACGTCGGATGATACGGACGCGGGCGGCGTGGGAGTGGAGCCCCAGGCGACCACGGAGCCGTTGGCGCGGAGGGCAAGGTTGTGGGAAGACCCGGCGGCGATGGCGGCCACGCCGGATTGCGCCAGTGCAGGTATGGCGGTGGTGGCGGCCGTGCCGCTTCCCCAGGCCACGACCGCGCCATCGCGCCGCAGAGCGAGGCTGTGCGAGGGGCCGGCGTCGATGGCCATCACCCCGTTCGCGGCGGAGCCGGGGACGCTGGCGAGCGGTCCGGTGGTGACGCCCCAGGTGTGCACGGTGCCGTCGGGCTTGAGCGCGAGCGCGTGCTGCGAACCGGCGGCCACGGAGGCGAGGTTGGAAAGTGCGGCGGCGGGCACCGAGAGGAGGTTGGTGCCGAGCGAGCCCCACAACTTTACGCCGCCATCGCTGGCGATGCCCACATTGAAGCCCGAACCGCCGGAGAGGCTGGCGCCGAGCGCGAAGCGGCGGGGCGGCGCGCCGTTGACCGAGACGGTGAGCGCGGCGAGCGGCGCGTCCGATCGCGGGGTGAGGACGAGGCCGGCGACGTGTGCCGGAACCTCCTGGGCGTAGGCGGTGTTATCCGGCGAGAAAGTCGGGGTGAGCGCGCCGGTGCTCAAGGCAAGCGTGGCGAGGGCGGGGCTGGGGAAGGGGCGGACAAGCGCGATGTCGAGGTTCTCGCCCGGAGATCCGGCGCGGAGGAAGGGGCCCGTCGCGGTGCTGATGTCCGTGGAGCCTCGCCAGGTGACAATGCTGCCGTCGGACTTGAGCGCGGCGATGCGCGAGCGTCCGGCGGAAAGGGCGATGACCCCGCTTTGCGCGGAGACGGGCACGGACGAAAGATTGAGGGAAGCGCCGGTGCCGTAGGAGATGACCTGCACGGCACCGTTGCCGAGGAGCAGGGCGGAGTAGCCGTCCTGGGCGGCGATGGCGACGACGGCGGGGCTGGGCGCGTAGGTGACGGGTTGTGGTCCCACGTCCTGACCCCAGGCGACCACGGTGCCGTCGCGGCGTCGGGCGAGGGCGTGGCGCGGGCCGGCGGCGATGTCCACCACCTCGCTCAGGGCGAGCGAGGGGATGGTGGAGAGGTTGTAGGAGGTGGAACCCCAAGCGACGACGCGGCCGTCGGAGCGCAGGCCGAAGCTGGTGTTTTC
Organism: Opitutaceae bacterium; assembly: GCA_025457685.1. Taxonomy (GTDB): domain Bacteria; phylum Verrucomicrobiota; class Verrucomicrobiia; order Opitutales; family Opitutaceae; genus IMCC26134_A. The sequence continues at coordinate 2,828 of JALOTV010000028.1, read as the reverse complement.
CGAGGCGGCGATGGCGGTGAAGGTGTGGCGGGCGGTGACGGACGGGGAACTGTCGGGATTGAGCGAGGGCACGTTCGTGGCGCCGCTGCCGTTGTTGCCCCAGGCGACGACCGAGCCGTCGCGTTTGAGGGCGAGCGTGTGGTAGAGGCCGGCCGCGAGGGCGACCACGTCTCCCCTGGCGGCCGAGGGAACGGCTAGCAGGTCGCTGGAGCTGGTGCCCCAGACGAGGACTTCGCCCTGCGGGCGCAGCCCCATCACGTAGGTATTGCCGGCGGCGAGGGCCACGAGATTGGTCAGGCCGGCCGGGGCGTTGATGCCGACCTGCGAGGGGGTGCCGGTGGGCGAGAGCGTGATGAGGGTGCCATCGGAGACGGCGAAGGGCACGCGCGATGCGCCGGAGTCCTGGGGAGCGACGATGCTCACGTCCGAAACGGCGGGCGGCGTGCGCACTCCGGTGACGGGTTGGGCGAGGGGTATCAGGGTGTTGCCCCACGACACGATGGAGCCGTCCTCCTTGAGCGCGTAGGAGGCGTTGCCGCTGGCGGCGATGGCCACGACGCCGGTGGTGGCGCCTTCGGGCACGGTGATCTGGCCGGCGCTGTTGCCGCCCCAGGCGACGACGCGTCCCCCGGAGGTGAGCGCGAGCGCGTGGCCGCCGCCCAGCGCGATGGAGACGAGGTTGGTCGCCTCGGGCGGCACGGGGCCGGCGATGGCGTTTGATTGTCCCCAGATGACGAGTTGCCCGTCGGATTTCAGGGCGAGGCCATTGGTGCTGTTGATCGCGATGGCGACCACGCCGGCGGCCACGCCAGAGGGCAAGGTGGCCAGGGTGCTGGGCGCGCCCCAGTAGGCGACGGAGCCGTCGGCGCGCAGAAAGAGGTTTTGCGAAGCCTCGCTGGATGCGATGGCCACGAAACCGGAGTCACCGCCGGAGGGCAGGGCGTTGAAGCCGCCGATGGCCCCGCCCCACGCCACGACACGGCCGTCGCGGCGGAGGGCGACGGAGTGGTTGGCTCCGGCGGCGACGGCGATCAGATCCACGGCGTCGGCGGGCGTGTCGAGTTGTCCGGCGGAGTTGCTTCCCCAGCCGGTGACGGAGCCATCGGTTTTGAGACCAAGGGCGTGCAACGGGCCGGCGGCGAGGGCGACGAGTCCCGAGGGCTCGGGGGTGGGCAGGGGCAGGCCGGAGTTGCCCAGGCGAACGGCGCCGCCATCGGCGCGAAGGGCGAAGCCGTTGGTGCCCGCCACGGCGAGGGTGCGATTGCGCAGCGACGACAAGGGCACGGCGACCGGCTCGCTCACGGCGGCAGGAAGGGCGCGCACGGCGAGGCGCGAATCGCCGTAGGGCACGCTGATCGCGGCCTGGATGGGCAGGCGGAGGCCGGTGAGGGCGGCGGGCGGCGGCGTGTTGAGGCTGCTGCCGCTCTGGCCCCAGACAACGAGGCTGCCATCGCGGCGGAGCGCGGCCGCCTGCGACTCGCCGGCCTGCACAAACACGACGTCGCGGCTGGCCGCGGCGGGCGGAGTGAGCTCGTTGCCGGTGCCGGTATCGCCCCAGGCGTAAACCGAGCCGTCGGACAACAAGGCGAAGTTGCGATCGCGGCTGGCGGCGATGCCGACCGCGCCGCGCACGGCGGCGGGTATGTCGAGCAATGCGGAGGAGGCGGAGCCCCAGGCGACGACGGTGCCGTCATTTTTGAGCGCGAGGGAGCGTCCGCCATAGGCGGCGAGGGCGATCACGCCGGAGGAGGCGGAGACGGGGGCGGAGGAGGAGTTGCCCCAGACCTCGACGGTGCCGTTGGTTTTCAGGGCGACCACATGGTCCGAGCCGGCGGCGATGGCCGCGACGTTGGTGGCGAAGGCGGAGGGCGGGGTGGCGCTCGGGCCCCAGACGAGTAACTGGCCCCCGGCCTTGAGCGCGAAGCTGCGGTCGCGCGCGGCGGCGATGGCGATGACACCGGATTGCGCGTCCTGCGGCACGTTGAGTTGGCCCTGGGCGTTGGATCCCCAGGCGACGACGGAGCCGTCGGCACGGAGCGCGAGCGAGTGGGTATCGCCGACGGCGACGGACACGATGCCGGAGAGCGCGGCGGCGGGCACGTCGAGCTGGCCGTAGGCGTTGGAGCCCCAGGCGACGACGGAGCCGTCGAGTTTCACCGCGAGGGCGTGTTCGCGGCCGACGGCGAGCGTGGCGCCGGGGGCGAAGTTTTGCCAGGGCCGGCCGGGCGCCTGGGTGAAAAGGCGCGTGCCCGATGCACCAAGCTGCGGCTGCAGGGTGAGTGCCCCGGCGCTTGACGGCAGCGTGAGCGAGTAGGTGGAGGTCTGGGGCGAGAAGGCCGGCGCGAGCGTGCCGGCACCGGTGCGGAGCTCATCCAAAGTGGCGGCACCCGCCGCCGCACCCGCGAGGAGAGACCAAAGGCCCAGCGCCCCTGTGAGCACTCGCCGGCATTGTTGGAAACACGAAGAAAACACGAAGCGCCGACCAGTGGAGAAAGGCATGGGGGTAATTACGCAGTCATCTTCTTTGCTGGGGTGGGCGGCTTGGCGATGAAGATTTTTTTACAGGTGGCGTGATATCAAAAATGGGCTCGCGCGTTCCCGTCGCACTACACGGCTGCATGGGTCTGAGGGGCGTAAAACAAAACGCCCGCCGACATCGCGCGGGTGAGGCGCGGATCGGCGGGCGGAGTTTGGCGAAGGCCGGCGGGCGGCGAGCTGGGCGCGGTTTTTTAGAGGCTGCGGAGGAATTTGATCAGGGCGGCGCGGTCGCTGGCGGGGGCGGTGCGGAAGGCCTCCTTGGCGGCCTCGCCTTCGCCGCCGTGCCAGAG
>JALOTV010000252.1 GCA_025457685.1 Opitutaceae bacterium | reverse complement strand
GGACCAGCGGGCATCGGACCGCAGATGAAAAGTCCAGACGAGGCCGTCGGCGGAGCTTTCCCACCGCTCGGCCACGCCGGGGGCAACGCCCTCGCCGGACGGGTGGTCGATGACGAGGCCTTCGAGCAGGGCGCTGATGATGCGGTGTTCGCTGACTCCGGTAACCACGTGCGGATCGAGCTCCTGCGGCTCGGTGCCGTTGCCGATACGCAGGACTTTTTCCGATGCGGCGTCGGCGCGTGTGGCGTCGGGCGTCTGCGGGCGTGAGCAGGCGGAGAGGAGACAGGCGGCGAGGAGAAAGCGCGCATGGCGGGCCTGTATTGCAGCCGGGCCCCGGCGAAGGGCAAGCGAGCGAGCGGAGGACTTACGGGCTGGCGACGGTGACCAGCGGAGTGAGGCGGGCGAGGGCAGCGGGGCCGATGCCGGAGACGCGATTCAAGTCCTCCACGGACGTGAACGGGCGGGCGTCGATGATGCGCTGGGCGAGGGCGGGCCCGATGCCGGGCAGGGAATCGAGTTGGGCGAGGGTGGCGGTGTTGAGGTCGATGAGCGGGGTGGAGCCGGTGCCCGGAGCGGGGGCCTCGGTCGAGGCGGTAACGGCGGCGAGTTCGGCGGCCTCGGCGCGCTCCTCGGCGCGGGCGGTGATGAGACGCTCGGGATCGGAGGCAGCCCAGATGCCACGCTTGGCGAGGGCGGCGGCGAGTTCCAGATCGGTGAGGTGGGCGCGCTGCTCGGCCTGGCTGACGCCGGCGGCATTGGCGCGGCCCACGCCGTAGGCCCGGGCGAGGCCCTCGTTGACCAGCGTCTCGCCGAGATCGCGCCCGTCGGCGGTGGTGACGAAGGCGTAAACGCGCGGTGTGCTGGAGCGACCGAGACCGCGCGCGCCGGTGGTGTGGGCGGTGAACGGGGCGGAGAGCAACTCGGCGGTGCGGGCGGCGGCCTGCGCGCCGAAACGCAGGGTGTCGGCGTGGGCGGCGAGGCCGAAGTAGCGCGTCTGCTCGCGCACGCGGCGGGCGAGGGTGGCGTCGCCGGCGGAGGTCTCGGGCGAATCGACCAAGTAGAGCCGCAGGTGATAATCTTGGGTGCCGTCGGTGACGTGGAAGCTGTCGGCGTCGCCTTTTTGTCCCGGCACGAGGCGGAGGTTTTGCAGGGTTTGCAGCTCTTCCTGGGCGCGGGCGGAGCCGAGGAACACGAGGCAGACGAGAACGATGCGGACGAACGGCAGACGAAGGTGCTTTTGCATGGGGGGACCATGCGCGTCGTCGGCTGGGATTGCAACCGGCGCGGGCGTTGCGCGCGGCGCGAAAACGGGTTTGTTGCCCGCATGGAAAACAAATCCCCGGAGAAGTCCGCCTGCGGCCTGCCCTCGAATGTCATCATCGCAATGGCGGGGCGGCCGGTGCAGCACAGCGACGGCGAGTGGCGTGCGCGTCTGACCGCCGAGCAATACCGCGTGACGCGGCAGCAGGGCACGGAGCCGCCCTTCCGCAACGCCTACTGGGACCACCACGAGGACGGCGTGTATTTTTCGGTGTGCAGCGACACGCCGCTTTTCGATTCGCGGGACAAGTTTGAGAGCGGCACGGGCTGGCCGAGTTTTACCCGGCCGATCGAGGCGAAGTTTGTCGCGGCGCAGGTGGACGAGAGCCACGGCATGCGGCGCATCGAGGTGCACTGCGCGGTGGATGGCGCGCACCTCGGGCACGTGTTTGAGGACGGGCCCCGGCCCACGGGGCTGCGTTTTTGCATCAACTCGGCGGCGTTGAAATTCATGCCTCGCGCGGACTACGAGGCCTGGACGGCGGCCCGCGCCTGAGGCGGGCGCGATGAGAGGCCTTTACAGCGCGAGATCGGGGCGCGCATAAAGAGAGAGAAACTCCATCACCGTTTTTCCGTGTCCGCCCAAAACCTCATCTTCCTCGTTTTTGCCCTGGTGCTGCTCCTCATCCCGCGCAGCTGGTTGCGACTGGGGGCGCGGGTGACGCCCAAGCCGCCGCGCAAATACAATCAGGCGAAGGTCGAGCGCGATCCTTACGACCACACGGTGAAGCCGGAGGCGGAAGCGATGAAGCCCCGCAACTGGCTGGATCTCTTTCGCGGCATGGTGGGCGCAGGCGTGCTGTTCTACGTCGCGGAGGACAAGGCGGGTAGTGCCGGTCTGGTGGCGACGCCCTACTTCGGTTGGGCCATCGCGCTGCTGGTGATCGCGGTGGTGTCGCAGATGATCCGCCTGCAGGGGCGTTTGGGTTTGTTCGCGCCGATCTTTTTTCTCCAAGGGGTCAACCTCGGCATCAACGGCGCGGTGGTGGGATTGATCGTCATGCTGGGCTCGTGGGCGCTCAGCCCGGTGCTGCCCTCGGCGGGCGCGCTGCTTTTCGTGCAGGGGGCGACTGCGCTCATCCTGTGTTTCCTGCTCAACGACGCGACGCCGGCCTACGGTCTGGTGGTGGCGGGGCTGTGCTGGGTGCCGGTGCTGGTGAGCATCCTGATGCGCAAGCGCTTGTCGGCGTCCTTTGACAAGAAGCTCAAAATCATCCCTCGCGATGCGCGGGCCGACTAATTCACAGCCGGCTCCCGCTCAGATGACGGGGCGTCCGTCGGCGGCGCGCATCTGGCTGGAGGCAACGCGGCCGCGCACCCTGCCCGCCGCGGTGGCTCCCGTGCTGGTCGGCACGGCGTTGGCGCTGCGCGCGGACGCGGCGAAGTGGCCGGCCGCCGCGGCCTGCCTGGGCTTTGCGCTGCTGGTGCAGGTGGGGACGAATTTTGCCAACGACTACTACGACGCGCAGAAAGGCGCGGATACGGCGGAACGGGTGGGCCCGCGGCGGGCGGTGGCGAGCGGATTGGTGAGCCCCGCGACGATGCGGGCGGCGATGATCGTGGTCTTCGCGGCGGCGTTCGCGGTCGGGCTGACGCTGCTGGCCTACGGCGGGTGGCCGCTGCTGGTCGTCGGCGTGCTGAGCATCGCGTGCGGCGTGGCCTACACGGGCGGGCCGTATCCGCTGGCCTATCACGGACTCGGGGACGTGTTTGTGTTTATCTTTTTCGGTCTGGTGGCGGTCGGCGCGACGACCTTCGTGCAGGCCGGCGAACTCGGCGCGGCGGCGTGGATCGCGGGCGCGGGCGTGGGCGCGCTGGCGACGAATATCCTCGTGGCGAACAACTATCGCGACGTGGAGACGGACGCCAAGGCGGGCAAGCGCACCCTGCTGGTGGCGTGGGGGCGCGGCTACGGCCGGGCGCAGTTTGCGGCGGCGCACGGGCTGGCGGTGGCCGCTCCTCCCGCGCTCGCGTTGATCGGCGCGGCGCACGGCTGGGCCGCGGGGCTGGTCGCGGGGCTGGCGGCGGTGGTCGGGCTGAGGCAGTGCCGGGCTCTGGCGGCGGCGAGCTCTCCGGCGGCGTGCATCGCCTTGCTGGCGGCGACCGGGCGCTGGTTGGCGATCTACGGCGGCTTGTTGGCGGCGGCGATCGCGTGGCGCTGAGTTTTTGGCGTGAGGCGCCGGCGGCTGGCGGCTGGCGGGCTCAGCGTCGCGTGCGCGGCTTGGGCGGGATGACGAAGGGGATTTGCAGGCCCTTGTCGGCGATGGTCTCGTTTTTGTCGCAGGTTAGCGATTTGGTGTCGCCGAACTTGGTGGCGAAGGCGGAAGGCGAGCTGCCCACGCGCTTTTTGAAGAGCCGGCTGAAGTGGTAGAGACTGCGGAAGCCGCACTCGGCCGCGATCTGGCCGACGGAGAGCGTGGTGGCGCAGAGCAGCCACTGGGCGTGTTTGATGCGGGCGGAGATGAGGTCTTCCACGGGCGATCCGCCGAAGAACTCATGGTAGAGGCCCATGAAGCGCGAGCGGCTTAGATGAATGGAGCGGGCCATTTCCTCGACGGTCCACGGGTGGTCGAGGGTGCCGAGCACGCGGGCCTGAAGCTCGGCGATGCGCGAGGCGAGCTCGGCCTTGCGTCCGGTGTAGCGGCGGCGGCCGACGAGCTCGATGTGGCGTTGGAGGAGGATGAACAGCTGGCGCAGCAGCAGGTCCACCACCTCCTCGTAGTGAGGCTCCTTGCGGTGAATCTCGGTCCGCATGTCATTGATGAGCAGCGGAACGAAACCGGCCTGAGCGAGGTGGAAGGGGCGGTTCAGCGGGATCTGGTGACGCAGGGCGAGCATCTCGGCGGAATCGCCCAGAAAGTGGATCCAGTTGTCCGACAAACCGCAGCCATCGCCCTGGTATTTTTGGTGATGATCGGGCGTGTAGAGGATGCAGGAATTGGCGGGGCAGGCGTGAGTCTCATCGCCGAGCGTGACCCGCGCAGGGCGGGTGAAGTGTATGAAGAGAAAATCGCCGGTGCCGGGGCGATCGATGACAAAGGACTCGTCGTGTTCCCAACCTACGCCGAGGCGGGCGACGCTGAGAAGAGAGGGGGAATCCGGGGGCATCGGGTGGGGCGGAGGCTGCGAGGCAGAGTCGCGACCTGTGGGAAAGTTGGCGATCAGGTCGCGTTGAGTCTAGGAGCAAAGGCTGACGCTGTGAACGGGGTGAATACTGGTGCTTGCTGGGGAAAATCGCGTTTGCAGTGGAAGGCCTGCAAAAGCTTCGGACGATATAACAAGCGAATTGCCGCCTAGCGCAGTTGAGGGCTGTCGGCCAGGTAGAGCAGGTCGCGGATGAACATCTGGTCCGAGTAGTCGATGTAGGAGGAGGTGGTGAGTTCGCGCAGACCGGTGGAAAATTCGCGGAGGCGGAGGGCTAGGGTGATGAAGGTGGGCTCGTTGGGGAGGAGGTGGCGCGGCGGGAGGGAGGCCGCGATGCGGTCCAGTCCATCTGCGGTCTGGGTGAGCAAGACGGGGTTGGCCTTCACCAGGTCGAAGAGGTCGCGCCGATCCTGCGCGACGATGCCGTCGGTGCGGGAGAGGACTTCAAAAGGCTGCGAGCCCGGCACGGGGGGCAGGATGATGCCGTTGTAGATCACCGGGCGCGGCGGCACGATGGTGGTGGAGCTCGAGGTCGTGGTGGTGGTGCGGTAGCGCAGCGGCACCTTCACGGTGAGGCTTTCGCCGAGCAGGCGGCGGAGCTCGGAGCCGGCCTGGGCAGGGGTGAGGAGACCTGCGAAGAGGCCCAAGTTGACCGGCTGGGGACTGCGGAGAAAGAGAGCGCGCTGGCGGGCGGCGTCGAGGGAGGGGTGTTCGGTTTTGAGCCGGGTGAGGTCAAATTTATCCCATGTCACCAAGCTCAGGGGCGCCTCCGGGGAGACTACCACGACCAGGCCCTCGGGCATGGCTTCCCAGATGCCGGCGAAATCCACCTCGCGGCCATTGGCCCCGGCGATGCGCACCGGACCCTCGGGCGCGGTGACGGGGCTGGCCGTGTCCCGCGCGGGCGCGGTGGCGACCGGCGCATCGGGCGGGGTGGCGGGCGCGGGGCTGGTCTGCGCGAAGGCGAGGGCGGGCAGGGAGTAAGCGAGCAGGGCGCGAGAGCGCAGCAGGAGGGCGGGGCGGGGCAGGCGGAGACGAGGGGGCATGGCGGGGAGCGTGGACGCGGGAAAGGGATTGAGAAAGCGAAACGGGCGCGAGGGTTCCCTGGCGGCGGCCACGATGCGGGATTGCGCAGGCGGTGGGGCGAGCTTTGGTAGGGCGCACGACATGACCCTGATCGACCGGCATATTTTGCGCGAGTGGTTGGAAATTCTGCTCCTGGTGCTGGCGGCCACGCTCGGCCTGCTCGTCATGCACTCGCTCTACGACGAACTCGAGGGCCTGTTGCGCGAGGAGGCGGTGGTGGCGGAGATCGCGGCGTATTGTCTGGTGAAGATACCGGGCTTTTTGGCGACGCTGCTGCCGCTGTGCCTGCTGGTGTCGCTGCTATATGCGCTCGGGCGGCTGCACCATGCGAACGAGATCACGGCCATGCGCGCGGCGGGGTTGGGCCTGGGGCGCATCACCCGCGCGGTGTGGGTGGCGGGGGTGTTTTTCTGCGGGTTGGTGTGGTGGCTGAATTCCAGCGTGGTGCCGTGGTCGGTGGAGGAGGCGCGCCGCATGCGCGAGACCCTGCAGGTGCGACGCGAGCTGGCCGGCCAGTCTCCGGACCGGGTGGGGGCGCGCACGGCGGTGACTTTTGACAACGAGAGCGCCGGGCGAACCTGGTTTATCAACCGCTATAGTCAGTTCACGCGCAAGGCCTACGGCGTGACGGTGAGCGAGCAGGACGCGAGCGGGGCGGAGACGCGCCGCTTGCTGGCTCGCGAAGCCTGGCGCGACGAGACTGGCGCGGGCTGGGTGCTGCGCGACGGCCGCGAGCTGGTCTTTGATCCGGCGAGTGGGGAGGTGGTGCGGACGCGGGCCTTTGCGGAGCTGAAGCGGGCGGACTTCGACGAGGATCCGGGCCTGATGCAGGTTTACGACGCCAAGCCGGAGGCGCTGTCGCTTTTCGAGTTGAGGCAGGTGATCGACTATCACCGCGAGGCGGGCAGCCCCAAGGGCCGGGCCTACGAACTGCGCTACGCGAGCGTGCTGGCGGAGAGCCTGATGCCGCTCGTGATCATCGCGTTCGCGGTGCCCTTCGCGGTGGCGGGCGTGCGGGTGAATCCGGCGGTGGGCGTCTCGAAGGCGCTGGGCTTGTTCGTGGTGTATTTCATCGCGATGCGCCTCGGGCTGGTGCTCGGCGGACGCGGCGTGTTGTCGCCGACCTTGGCAGCGCTGTTGCCCCACGTGGCCCTGATCGGCGCGGGTGCGTGGGCGTGGCGCCGGGTGCGCTGAACCAGGCGCATCCAAGACTGCCTAATTCGCGTGTAGTGGGAAATGACTACGCGGGGGCGTCAGTTTTCCACCCGGAGCACGTAAACCACACCCCTCTCGCTGCCGACGGCGAGGAAGCGGTCGTCGGGCGACCATGCGAGACGGGTGGCGGGCGCGGGCATTTTCACGGTGGCGCGAAGGGGACTGGCGCGCTCGGGGCTCCAGAGCTGGAGCACGCCGTCGCGGCTGGCGGCGGCGAGCAGGCCGTGGCGGTTTTGAAAGGCGACGGCGCAGAGCGGGGCGTCGTGGGGGAGCATGGTCGGCTCGCGTCCCTCGGGGCCGGCGCCGGAGCAATCCCAGACGCAAACATCCTGACCGCCGGTGGTGGCGAGGCGGGTGCCGGTGAAATCGAAGCTGATCTGGCGGACTTTGGTCTCGTAGCCGCTCATGTGAAACTCCTGGTCCTCCTCGGGCAGCCAGAGGTGGACGGAGGGATCGGCGTTGCCCGAGACGAGCCAGCGGCCGTCTGGTGGGGACCAAGCGAGGGTGGCGATGCCCTGGGCGTAGGGGTATTCGCGCTGGGCGTGGTGGTCGTCGGCGTCCCACAGGCAGACGCCGCCGAAGTAGGCGGCGGCGAGCGCACCGCCCTGCGGATGCCAGGCGAGGGCGGAGAGCGTCTTGGGCGCGGGTTTGAAACGGTGGGCGACGGCGGCGTCGGGTTTGAGAAACACGAGATCGCGACCGGATGCGGCGGCGAGGATGGGAGCGGAAACCTGAGAGCTGAGACCTGAAACCTGAGGCCGCCAGGCGAGGTGCTCTACCCAAGCGGAGCCGAGCGAGACGGTGGCGACGTGTTGGGCGGTGGCGGCGTCCCAGAGTTTCACCGCGCCGTCCTGTCCGCCGGAAGCGAGCAAGGCGGGGGCGGAGGGCGCAAAGGCGAGGCAGTTGGCGCCGTCCTCGTGGCCGGGCAACTGGTGGCGATTTTCACCGGTGGAGCCGGCGAAAAGGTGGAGGGGGCCCGCCTGGCTGGCCACGGCGAGCACGGCGGCATCGGGCGACCAGGCGAGGTCGATCACGTAGTCGTCGATGGGGGCGGCCCAGGTTTTGGTCAGTTGCATGGACGCGGAGCGTGCGAGTGCGTCTCGGTCGCGCAAGCCCGGTGCGTGGTGCGGCGTGGTGTCGTGGTGCTTGATTTAAGGGCGGCAAACAGGCTGATTGCGTTCCTACCTAATGCGCACCCCCGCACCCCAATTATGTCTTGCGGCTGGATGCGCCGGTGGCGGTGACCGCCTATGAAGGCGCGTTTTTGCGGGCGGCGGGCATCGCCGACTACGAGGATCTGGCGCCGCTGGTGCCGGGGTTGTTCGTTTCGGCGCAGTCGGTGGACTACGTGAGCCTGAATCTGCGCGGGCTGACCACGGACTCGACCGATCCGCGCGTGCCGCCACGGGTGTCGGTTTTTCAAGACGGCGTGGGGCTGAACAATGCCCACGGCAGCGGGGTGGCGCTTTTTGACTTGGATAACGCAGCGGTGTTCAAGGGGCCGCAGGCGACGCGATTTGGCGAGGGCGTGCAGAGCGGCGCGCTGGCGCTCACGAGCAACCGCGCGCGCGACGAGTCGAGCGGGCTGTTCACGCTGGGTGTGGGCGACTACGATGCGCGCAGCGTCGAGGCGGTGGTGAATCGGCCTGTGGTGGAGAAAAAACTTTTCGCGCGCGTGGCGGTGATGGCGCAGGAGCGCGACGGCTACGTCGAGAATCTCGCGGATGGCCCGGACCTGCAGGGCGAGGGCACGCTGGCGGCGCGCGCAAGCCTGCGCTGGACGCCGACGGACGCGACGACGGCGGATCTGATTTTCAACGCGCAGCGCGACGACACGCCCGGCATCGCTTTCAAGAGCGCGGTGATT
>JALOTV010000251.1 GCA_025457685.1 Opitutaceae bacterium | reverse complement strand
GACCGCCGCCCCGTGCCCCTGAATTTCGAGTATTCCGAGACGCCCCTCGCCGAGCGGGTGGAGCAACTCCTCCGCGAACGCCGCGCGCCCGCCTACCTCGTGCATTTCACCCAGCGCGCCGCCGCCGAGACCGCGCAGAATCTCATGAGCCTGCCCATCTCCACCAAGGAGGAAAAGGCGGCCCTGGCCTCCGCGTTGGAGAGCGCGCGTTTCACCAGTCCCTACGGCCGCGAGCTCAAGCGCTGGCTGCGCCATGGCATCGGCCTGCACCACGCCGGGCTGTTGCCGCGCTACCGCATCCTGGTCGAGCAGCTCGCGCAGAAGGGCCTGCTCAAGCTCATCTGCGGCACCGATACGCTCGGCGTCGGCATCAACGTGCCCCTGCGCACCGTCGTCTTCACCCAGCTATGGAAATACGGCGGAGCCAAGGCCGCCACCCTCAGCGTGCGCGATTTTCGCCAGATCGCCGGCCGCGCCGGCCGCAAGGGCTTCGACGACGTCGGACATGTCGTCATCCAGGCCCCCGAGTGGGTGATCGCCAACAAGGTCGCCGAGGCCAAGGCGGCCGCCGATCCGTCGCGCAAAAAGAAGCTCGTCAAACAATCCGCCCCCGAGGGCGCCATTGGCTGGGACCAGAAAACCCTCGAGCGTCTCCAGACCGCCGCGCCCGAGCCGCTCGTCTCGCGCTTCGCGGTGTCGCATGGCATGCTGCTGCAGGTCCTCGCGCGCGATGCCGACGGCTGCCGCGAGATGCGCCGGCTCATCGATCGTTGCCACGAGACCGAGGCGAAGAAAAAGGCCCACCGCCGCCGCGCCTGGCAGCTCTTCCGCGCCCTGCTCGAACGCGGCATCGTATCCATTATCCCACGACAGCCGACCGGACGCCGCCTGCAGGTCAACGTCGCCTTGCAGGAGGATTTTTCCCTCCACCAGGCCCTCTCGCTCTACCTGATCGACACGCTGCAAAAACTCGATCGCGAGTCGCCCGACTACGCGCTCGACGTGCTCACGCTTTGCGAGGCCATCGTCGAGGACCCCGAGCAGATCCTGCGCGCCCAGGTCAGCCGGGCCAAGGGCGAGGAGCTCAACCGCCTCAAGGCCGAGGGCGTGCCCTACGAGGAACGCATGGAGAAGATCGAGGGCATCGAGCACCCCAAGCCGCTGCGCGAGTTTCTCTACGACACGTTTAACGAGTTCGCCGCCGCGCATCCGTGGGTGGGCGACGAGAACGTGCGGCCCAAGAGCATCGCGCGTGAGATGCACGAGCGTTTCCTCAGCTTCGCCGACTACATCCGCGACTACGGGTTGGAGCGCGCCGAGGGGCTGCTGCTGCGCCACCTCATGCAGGTTTACAAGGTGCTCGCCCAGACCGTGCCGCAGTCGGCCAAGACCGAGCCGGTGCGCGAACTGGAGGCCCACTTCGAGGAGCTGGTGCGCGGTATCGACGCCAGCCTCTTCGACGAGTGGCAGACCTTGCAGTCCGGCGCGCCCGCTCCGGCCGCATCCGTCTCCGATCAGGCCAAGCCCTTCGGCTCCGGCCCGCGCGAACTCACACGCGACCCCGAGGCCCTGCGGCGTGCCGCCCGCGTGGCGATTCACCTCGTGTTGCAGGATGCCGCCGCGCGCGATTGGGAGGCCTGCGCCGCGCGCGTGCTGCCGGTCGAGGCGACGGACGACGAGGTGGCGGTCGAGGCCAGGCGCTTGGAAAAACTCTTCGCTGCCCACGCCGAGGCACGCGATCGCTTCCGCCTTGACCCCGCCGGCCGCGCCGCCGCCAACACCCACTTCGCCGAGGCCGAGCCCGGCGCGCCGGAGTGGTCCGTGGCCCAGGTGCTGGTCGATCCGGCCGAACTCAACGACTGGGAAATGCGTCTGCGCATCGACCTCCCCGCCACCCGGCGCAGCGGCCGCGTGGAGCTGCGGCTCGACACCCTCGCGGAGGTGGGCTCGGCCTGACCGTCCTCACAAAAGAGTTCGCCGCGGCACTTGTTTGTGTCGCTGTGGTCTGCATGTCCGTGCCCGTTCGTCGCTCCCTCCCGCGCCTGTTCGCCCTGGTCTTGTTCGTCTCGGCCTGCGCCTCCGGCCCGCTCGTCGCCGAAAGATCTCCGGCCCGTCCTGCCGCCGCGCCCGTGGGGGGCGGTTCTCCGCAGGCGGTGGTCGAGCTGCGCAAGATCGTGGAGCAGCAAAAGGCGGCGCTGGCCGAGGCCGGCGAAGTCGAATCCGCCGACGAACTCGAGGATCTGCGCCCGCGCCTGCAAAAGGTCGTGGACGGCTACGAGGCCCTGCTCACCAAGCATCCTGATTTTGCGGCCGGCTGGGCCGCCTACGGTTTGTTTCTGTGCCACCCTGCGGTCGAGGAGCGACGCCAGGCCATGGCGCTCTTGCTCAAGGCCAACGGCCTCGACCCCGAGGTGCCGGTGGTGAAGAACCAGATCGGCGTGCTCCTCGCCGAGGACGGCCGGGCCATCGACGCGCTCAATTACTTCCTCGCCGCCAGCGACCTCGCGCCCACCGAGGCGCTTTACCATTTCCAGATCGGCCTGGTCCTGGCCGAGGGGCGCGACCAATTCCTGAAGAGCCGCGCGTGGACGCGAGCCACCGTCGATTCGTCCATGATCTCCGCCTTCGCCCGCGCGGTGGCCCTCGCGCCCGATCGCACCGATTTCGCCTACCGCGCCGCCGAGGCCTATTACGACTTGGAGGTGCCGCGTTGGGACGAGGCCTACGTCGCGTGGTCCGCCTTGGCCGCGCGGCTGAGCGGACCGCTCGAAAGCCAGACCGTGCGCCTGCACCTCGCGCGGGTGCGCTGGAAACAGGGCTACGCGGCCGACGCCCGCGAGTTGCTCGCCTCCGTGGACGAACCGCGGCTGGCGGGGCAGAAAGCGTTGCTCGAAAAGGAATTCGCCGCCGACGAAAGCGCCGACACCGCTCCGAAGGCCGTTTCCCCCGCCGCCCCGCGCGGCTTCGTGGCGCCGGTGATTTCCCTGCCCGACGCCTCGGCCGCGAACCCCGGCCAAACTGGCAAATAGACTGGCGAGCCGGCCTCCGGCACGCACCGTGCCCCTTTCCGCCATGTCGTTTTTCCGCAAACTGGAACGTCGTCTCGAAGCCTTCGCCATCCCGCATGTCCTGCTGGCGATCGTGGCCGGCCAGACGTTTTTCTACCTCACCGCCTTGCTCGGCCTGGTGGATCCCTTCCGCCTCGTGCTGGTGTGGGATCTGGTCGCCCAGGGCGAATGGTGGCGCCTCGCGAGTTTCGTGCTCGTGCCGCCGCCCGCGCACCCCGTCTTCATCGCGTTCGCGCTCTACATGCTCTACCTGCTGGGCTCCTCGCTCGAGTCGGAGTGGGGCACGCTGCGGTTGAACCTGTTTCTGCTCACGGGCTGGGCGCTGGCCATCGGGGCCTCCGTGATCGTGCCGGGCGCGGTCGTCACCAACGCCTTCATCGGCGGCTCCGTGTTCCTGGCCTTTGCGTATTTGAATCCCAACTACGTGTTCCACCTGTTCTTCATCCTGCCCGTGAAGGTGAAGTGGCTCGCGCTGATCACCTGGCTCTATTTCGGCTATGTCGTGCTCTTCGGCGCGCCGTCCGCCCGTCTGCTCGCGCTCGCCGGCGCGGGCAATTTCCTGCTCTTCTTCGCCACCCGCATCATTGAGGACATTCGCACCGGACGCAGGCAGATGACCCGCCAGCTGAAGCAGCGCGCGGAGCTGCGCGAGGCCGCCGCCGCCGGTCCGCGCCACCGCTGCGTGGTGTGCTCGAAAAACAGCGACACCCATCCCCACGAGGATTTCCGCTACCGCGCCGATGATCGCTGCTACTGCGAGGAGCATCTACGCGCCGCCATCGCCGCCGAAAAAGCCTCCCGCCCGTGAAAAAACCCGCCCAAGCCGCCGCACCGCGCGGACTCGCCGCCCTGCCGCCCACCTCGCAGCTCGCCACCTTGGGCGAGTGGCTGCCTTTCGCCGAATCGGTCTATGCCAAGGCCGGCCTCGCGCTCGGCCAGATCACGGACAACGCCCACGACGAGGCGCTTTATCTTTTTCTCCGCACCCTCGACTGGTCCTTGGAGAGCGGCCCGGAGGTCCTCGATCGCAAGCTCGCGCCCGCCCAGCGCATCGCCCTGCGCGAGGTGCTGCATGCACGCGCGGTGAAGCGCACCCCCGCGGCCTACCTGACGCGCGAGGCCTGGCTGGGTGGACTACGTTTCCATGTGGATGAGCGCGTCATCATCCCGCGCAGCTACTTCGTCGAACTCATTCCCTCCCTCGCCGAGCTGCTCCCGCCCGGCACGCCCGTGCGCCGCGCGGTGGATGTCTGCACCGGTTCCGCCTGCCTCGCCATCCTGCTCGCGCACGAATACCCCAAGGCGACGGTGGACGCGCTGGACCTCTCGCCGGCCGCCCTAGAGGTCGCCGCGATAAACGTCCGCGCCCACGCCGCCGGCAAACGCGTGCGCCTGCACGCCAGCGACGTCTTCGACGCCGTGCCCCCGCCCGCCGGCGGTTACGATCTGATCGTGAGCAACCCGCCCTACGAGCCCAGCGCGCATGTGGACAACCAGACGCCGGAATTTGCCGCCGAGCCGCGCCTCGCCCACGACGGCGGTCCCGACGGGCTGGTCATTGTGCGCAAGCTTCTGCGCCAGGCTCGCGAGCGCATCGCGCCGCACGGTGTCGTGGCGGTGGAGGTCGGCGGTCTGCGCAAGGCAATCAACCGCGAATTCGCCGCGCTCGCGCCGGAGTGGCTCGAGACCGAGGACGGCTCGAACTGCGTCTTCTTCGTGCGCGCCGAGAAGTTGCTGGCGTGG
>JALOTV010000250.1 GCA_025457685.1 Opitutaceae bacterium | reverse complement strand
GCGGGCGGTAGTGATGTTGAAGGGCGCAAACATGACTGGATTTGGCAAAACTTGGGGCGGGGCGACGAAGTGGGATTTACTCACTATTTGTATATCGGCGCAATGCCCGCCTCCTAGAGTTCCGCCTCGGGCGTATTTAGGCGTATGCGCGCTACGCGTAACCCGCCATCGCGGGCGCGTCCGCCTGCCCACCAATAAAAAAACGCCGCCCGAACGTGTCGGATGGCGTCGATCGCCGGCCGGGCCGGCCGGACTTTGCGGCGCGAGAGGCGTCACCGCCCTTCCTCGCGCCGACCGGCGTTTGCTCAATCTCGGAAGCTCAGGGTCTCCCCGCCGCCATGCGCCGCGGGCGGAGCCTCGCCAAATTCGCGGGGAGCCACGGGAGCGGTCGCCGCATGCGCCGCCGCGGCGGGCGCGGCCGGGGACACGCGCGGCGAACGGATCGGCGCGGCCTTGGCAGGCGCCTTGGCCAGCGGCTTCTTCACCGCCGCCGAGGTGATGACCTTGTGCGCAGCCTTGGCCGCCGGTGCCGCGTGCCCGGCCGAGGCCGAGGCGCCGACCAGCGCCGCCAGGCTCGCCGAAGCCTGCTGCAACTCCACCGACTGCGCGTTGAGCTCTTCCGCCGCCGACGCGGTTTCTTCCGCGCCCGCCGCGTTGGACTGCGTGACCTTGTCCATCTGCGACACCGCCGTGTTGATCTGCGCCAGACCCTCGCTCTGCTCGTGCGAGGCCGTGGCCACCTCCGCCACGAGGCGGTCCACCTCGCGCACCTTGTTCAGGATCTCCGCCAAGCCGGTCGAGACCCGCGCCGACAGATCCACGCCCTGCGCGCTCTTGTGCGTCGCGTCCGCGATCTTGTCCGCCGTCTCCTTCGCCGCCACCGCCGAGCGCTGCGCCAGCGAGCGCACCTCGTCGGCCACCACCGCGAAGCCCGCGCCGGCCTCGCCGGCCCGCGCCGCCTCCACCGCCGCGTTCAGCGCCAGGATGTTCGTCTGGAACGCGATCTCGTCGATGGTCTTGATGATCTTTGAAATATCGTTCGAGGACTGCTGGATCGCCGCCATCGCGGCCTGCATCCGCTCCATCTCCTCGGCACCGGTCTCCGCCGCCGCCCGCGCATGATTCGAGGCGGATTTGCCGGTCTGCGCGTTGTCCGCATTGCGCTTGGTCATGCTCGCCAGCTCCTCGATCGAGGAGGAGATCTCCTCCAGCGAGGCCGCCTGCTCGCTCGAACCTTCCGCCAGGCTCTGGCTCGCGGCCGACACCTGTCCGGCCGCCGCCGCCACCTGCATCGAGCCCTGGGTCAGGGCCGCCGAGGTCGAGGTCAGCACCTGGTTCACCCCGCGGATGATCAGGAACGCCGCCGTCAGGCCCAGCGCCACCATGATCACCAGCCCCCAGATCACCCGCTTCGAGGCGGCGTCAAGCGAGTCGCTCGCCTCCGTCGCATACTCCAGCGTGCGCGTGATCGAGCGCGCCATAACCTCGCTCACCACCTCGTCGAATTTCGCCGCCGCCGCGCCCCGCGCCGCGTCGATCGCCTTCGTGGCCTCCAGATTCTGCATCAGCTGGCGGGCGTTATCCGCATAGGCTTGGGCCGCTTCGGCTACTTCGCCCAGACTATCCAGGTCAGCCTGCATGATCGTCATGCCCCTCACCTCTTTTAGTTTGGCGGCGATATCGTCGAACTTGCTCATCGATGCATTTATCTCGCGCGCATCTCTCGCGAGCTGGGCGTTCTTCGTGGCGATCACGATCTCGTTGCCCAGCTCGATCACGTGGTTGGCCGCCGTGAGCTTAATCTGCACACGCTGCATCTGCTCGGCTGCGGCCGACGCCTTTATTCCTTCGCTCAACTGTTTCTCTTGGGATTCGATGTATTCGGTTATCTGGGTAAAAAACGTTTTCGCCGCCGCATCCAGCCCCGCACGCACCTGGGCGATCTCGGCCAGATTCTTTTCCGTCGCGTCAAACTGCGCCACATAGGCCGCCAGATTCGCGTCCGTCTCCTGCACCGCCTTGGCCAGCAGCACCAGAGAGGGCTGGGTCTGCGCGAGCTTGCGCGCCTTCTCCAGCTCCGTCTTCACCTCATCCAGATGCTGCCGCGTGAGCTTCAGGTAGTTTTCGTCGCCGCTGTAGCTGTAGGAACGGGCGTTCTTTTGCACGTTACCCGAAGCCCGCGCGAGATCGCTGCTCACCGAGGCCTGCGGCGCCACCGCGGCCGCCAGGACGTCCGCCCCGCTCGCCGCGTTGAGCATGCGCAGGATCGCGAATCCGCCCAGGCCCGATGCGAGGATAAGCAGCAGCGCAAAGCCCGAGGCGACACGCTGCCCGATGGTAAGTTGTGAGAATTTCATGACGGGACGAGGGGTGGTATGTTCGTTATAAGCAGTCCGACTCCTTATCGGCGCGGAATGCCCGGACTTGAGCGCTCCTCTGCGGGTTTTCACCCAGCCGCCCCGCTTCCCGCCCGCCGGCGCGTCCCGCGCGGGTTTTTTATGTTCCGCGCCTAAACCGCCGCCCGGTTGTGACGATTGCCCCCGTGCGTGCTCACTTCATCCCCACCCTTTGACCGCGGGGCTCCGCCCGAACTTCTCGGCCCCTACGCCGATGACGAGATCATCCATCGCATCGAACACTGCCCGAAGCTGGCCTCGCTCGACAGCATCAACCGCAAGTTGGCCGGCCTGGTGAATTCAGAAAATGGATACACCTCGCAGATCGCCGACATCATCCGCCGCGATCCATCCCTCACCGCCCGCCTCCTGCGCATGGTCAACAGCGTCTACTTCGGCCTCAGCGCCAAGGTGAACAACATCGAGGAGGCCGTGCTCTACATGGGCCTGCGCCAGATCCGCGAACTCTCCATGGCCACTCCCGTGGTCGAGGAGCTAGAGCGCATCGGCTCCGCCTACGCCTCCCTGCCCTGGCGCGAACTCTGGCAACACTCAATCGGCTCCGCCATTCTCACCCGCGATATTCTCGCCCACACCGACATCCTCGTGGACGACGACACCGACTACATCATCGGCCTCCTCCACAACGTCGGCAAGGTCCTCCTCGCCACCCTCTGGCCCCGCGAGTTCGCCGAGATCACCTCCCGCGACTACCCGGACCCCGAGGCCGTCTGCGCCGCGGAGCGCGCCCTCGTCGGCTGGGATCACGCCATGATCGGCGGCCACTACCTCCGCCGCCACCAGCTCGCCCCCGAGATCGTGCTCGCCGTGCGCCACCACTCCGCCCCCGCCCTCGCCGGCGAATACCAGCGCTACGCCGCCGCCGTGCAGATCGCGGACCTTGCCGTGCGCGAGACCGGCATCTGCGGAGGCTTCGAGCGCCTCTCCTCCCTGCCCATGGGCGCCTGGTGCCAGTGCCCCGGCTGGCGCGTCATCTTCGCCGAGGACGACCCCGCCGCCGACTCCGCCCGCGTGGCCATCCAACACACCCTCGCCCGCCTGCCCGCTATGCTCACCGGCCTGGTCTAGCGCCTCGCCCGCCGCCGCCACCGCCATGTCGCCGTCCCCGTCAGCCCCCGCCATCGCCCCCGCCGAGCTCGCCCCCTGGGCAGACAGCCTCGAACTCGCGCTTTACTACAGCCTCGAGGAGGGCCGCGTGCTCGAGGTCAATCGCGCCTTCGCCCGCAAATTCGGCCGCGTCGCCGCCAGCTGGCTCGACCAGCCCATCGTCGAACTCATCCACCACGACGACCTCACCTCCTGGCGCGCCGAGTCCGAACGCCTCCTCCGCCCGCCCTACCACCTCGCCCGCGAGCACCGCTGGCTCACCGCCCAGGGCTGGCGCTGGATCGCCTGGGAGGAGACCGCCCGCCGCGATGCCACCGGCCGCGTCGTCGCCGTGCGCGCCATCGGCCGCGACGTCACCAAACACCGCCTCGCCGAGGAACACTTCCGCAAGATCGCCCAGGCCGTCGAACAGGCCCCCGTCTCCATCGCCATCACCACCCCCGGCGGCACTCCTCAATACGTCAATTCCCGCTACACCGAGACCACCGGCTACACCCTCGAGGAAATCTTCGAGCAACAGATCCCCCTCCTCCGCGCCGGCCACCCCAGCGAGGCCGCCTACCGCCGCTTCTGCGCCGTCGTCGCCTCCGGCCACAAGTGGACCGGCGAACTCCGCTCCCACCGCAAGGACGGCTCCGACATCTGGGAACTCGTCCAGGTCTCCCCCATCCGCGACCACCTCGACCAGATCACCTCCCTCTTCTGCCTCCGCGAGGACATCACCGAGCGCAAGACGCTCGAGGAGCAGCTGCGCCACGCCCAAAAGATGGAGAGCCTCGGCGCCCTCGCCGGCGGCATCGCCCACGATTTTAACAACATCATCTCCATTGTGCGCGGCTTCACCGAGCTCGCCATGTCCCTCTCCCCCGGCGACACCCAGCTCCCGCGCTACCTCAACGCCGTCCACGCCGCCGCCCTCCGCGCCTCCGCCCTCGTCAGCCAGATCCGCGCCTTCAGCCTCCGCACCCCCGCCACCCAGCGCGCCGTCGACCTCTCCGCCCTTGTGCGCGATCTCGTCGGCCTCCTCGGCGAGACCTTCCCGCGCGGCATCGAGTTCGATCTCCGCCTCGACGACTCGCTCGACCACTTCTCCGCCGATCCCGACCAGCTCCGCCAGATCCTGCTCAACCTCTGCGTCAACGCCCGCGACGCCATGCCCGACGGCGGACGCCTCCTCATCTCCACCGGCCGCGTCGCCGGCGGCGCCCTCTCCGCCCTCGGCCTCGACCCCGCCCTCGACTACGCCCGCCTCCGCGTCACCGACACCGGCATGGGCATGCCCCCCGAGATCCGCG
>JALOTV010000249.1 GCA_025457685.1 Opitutaceae bacterium | reverse complement strand
GCCGAAGTTGCCGTCGATCTGGAAGGGCGGGTGGGCGTCGAAGAGATTGGGATACAGGCCGGAGCGGTCGTGACCGTGGAGCTGGGCGGCGGGGCGGAGAAGATTGTGCAAGATGGCGAGGGCGCGGTCGCCGTCGCGGAAGCGGGCCCAGAAGTTGATCTTCCAGCCCATGGACCAGCCGGTGGCCTCGTCGCCGCGTTGGATGAGGGTGGTGCGGGCGGCCTGGAAGAGTTCGGGGGTGGAGGGGTTGATGTCGTCGCCGGGATAGACGGCCCAGAGGTGGGAGACGTGGCGGTGTTGATAATCGGGGTTGTCGATGTCGGGCAGCCATTCCTGGAGTTGGCCGTGGCGGCCGATGCGGTCGGGGACGAGACGGGCGGCGAGGTCGAGCCAGCGGGCGCGGCGTTCTGTATCCACGTTTAGGATACGGGCGGCCTCGGCGCTGGCGCGGAAGAGGGCGCGGACGATCTGGCGGTCCATGGTGGGTCCCATGACGAGGCCGCCTTGTTCGGGGGAGTTGGAGGGGCCGGTGATGAGGCCGCCGGATTCGGGGTCGGTGACGAGGGCGTCCTCGAAGAACTCGGCGGCACCGACCATGAGCGGATAGTGGCGGCGGAGGGCGTCGAGGTCGCGGGTGAAGCGCCAGTGTTCCCAGAGGTGGAAGGCGAGCCAGGCGCCGCCAGTCTGCCAGATGCCGTGGTCGGCGTGGTTGATGGGGGCGGTGCCGCGCCAGCGGTCGAAGTTGTGGTGGAGGACCCAGCCGCGGGCGCCGTAGTGAGCGCGGGCGGTTTCGCGGCCGGAGACGGCGAGTTCGGCGATGGCGTCGAAGAGAGGAGTGTTGCACTCGGACAGGCCGGTGAGATCGGCCGGCCAGTAGTTCATCTGGGTATTGATGTTGCAGGTCATCTTGCTGTCCCAGGCGGGGTTCATGTCCTGGTTCCAGATGCCCTGGAGGGTGGCGACCTGGCCGCCGGGGCGGCTGCAGGCGATGAGGAGGTATCGGCCAAACCGATACACGAGGGCGGCAAGGTCGGGATCCTGGCCGGAGGCGAAGGCTGCGAGACGCTCGTCGGTGGGGGCGGTGGCGGCGGGGCTGCGGCCGAGGTCGAGGGTGGAGCGGCGGTAGAGTTCGCGGTGGTCGGCCTCGTGGCGTCGGACGAGGTCGGCGGCGGGGATGGCGCGGGCGCGCTCGAGGGTGGCGGCGACGTCGCCGGCGGGATCGCCGCCGAGGGTGCGCCAGTCGAGGACGTTGGTGGAGGTGGCGAGGCGGAGTTCGAGACGGGAAGCGCCGGTGACGCGGAGGGAGTTGTCGGAGAAGGTGACGGTGCCGTCGGTGGAGGCGCGGAGGCGGACGACGAAGCGGACGCCGTCTTTTTCCACGAGGCCGGAGAGGACGAGGTCGCCGTCGGCGAGTTGGACGGAGTTTTCCTTGTGCGGGGTGGCGAGGCGGAGGGTGCCGTTGAGGCGCGCGCGCTGGTCGGAGGTGAGGGTGAGATGGAGCAGGTTGTCGGGGGCGGAGACGCGGACCTCGCGACGGATGAGCGCGCCGGCGTCGCGGTAGGTGGTGACGGCGACGGCGCGGTCGAGATCGAGGGAGCGGCGGTAGTCGGTGACGGGGCCGGTGGTGGGGAAGTCGAGCCAGAGGTCGGCGGTGGGCTGGTATTTGGTCTGCCAAAGCGGGTCGCTCATGAAGGTTTTCATGGCGAGGTCCTCGGCCTCCTTTTGTTTGCCGGCGAAGAGGAGTTCGCGGATGCGGGGGAGGTGATCGACGGCGCCCTCGCGGTGGTAGGCGCGTGGGCTGGAGCGCCAGACGTTGCCGTCGTTGAACTGGATGCGTTCGACGGCGGTGCCGCCGAAGACCATGGCGCCGAGGCGGCCGTTGCCGACGGGGAGGGCCTCGGTCCAAACGCGGGCAGGGGCGCGATACCAGAGCAGGTCGGGCGAGCCGGGCTCGGCGTCGGGTGCGGCGGCTTTGAGCCAAACCGGGAAGAGGAGCAGGCCGAGGAGGGTGAGGAAGGAGCGCATGAGGGTGGGGGGAAGGAGAGCTGAGACCTGAAAGCTGAAACCTGAGGGCTGAGACCTGAGGGGAGGGAGGGCGGCGCGCCGAGGCGCGACGTTGAAAGCGGTGCCGAGGCACCGCACTCCATATCGGGCCTTACCAATCGGAGAGGCGGGCAGGAGGAAGATCGGAGGTGGTGGGTCGGGCGGCGGGGACGAGGGCGACGCGGAGGGTGCGGGACTGGCCGGCGGTGACGGGGATGTGGAAGCCGACGAAGGAGGCGCCGGGGTTGGGCGAATCGTAGTCGTTGGGCGGCTCGGCGGACCACGTCTCGACGGTGACGCCGGCGGGTTCGAGCACGCGGAGGGCGAGGGTGCGGCCCTCGCGGGTAAGGAGGGCGGTGGAGCCTTCGGGGGCGACGGTGGCGTGGGTGAGCATGGCCCAGCGGACGGTCGCGGTCGGGGTGGAGGCGCAGGTGATCTCGTCCTGGATGAGGACGGAGCGGTCGGGGAGGAGGACGACACCGCGGCGGGCGGAGGCGAGTTGGCCGGCGTAGGCGGAGGAGGTGTCGATGATGGTGCGGGTGTCGAAGTGGCGGACGATGGGGGCGGAGCCGGAGAGGCGTTGGTCTTGGCCGTCGACGGTGAGGATGTTGTGGCTGGAGGCGCCGATGCGGAAGACGCGCCAGCGTTGGCTGGTTTCGCCCATTTCCCAGAGCTTGATGCCGGCTTTTTCTAGGGAGTGGTAGCTCTGCATGCCAAGGTCGTCGGCCCAGCGGACGCCGAGGGCGTCGAGGGTGAAGGCGCCGACGTCCATGTGGCCGTGGTTGGCGCGCGGGGTGCCGCCCTTGATGGCGATCCAAGTGGCGTCGGGTTGCCAGCCGGAGCGGTGGTAGGCGGTGGGGGTGAGGCCCTGGCCGGCCCAGGCGAGCTGGGTGGGTGAGGGGGCGTCGGCGGGGAGGCGGGCGGCCCAGACGAGGTAGAGGGTTTGCTCGGGGGCGTAGGTGTCGCCGGTGCCGCCGCGCGCGATGAGGCGGCGCATCCATTCGCGCTCGTTGTGGAAGAGGGCGGGGTTTTTCGTGCGGTCGGCGAACCAGGCGGCGGCGGGCACGGGCGTGGAGCGCGGGCTGCAATCGGAGTAGCGGAAGTATTCGCCGGTGGGGCCGGTGGCGTGGAGGAAGTATTCGGCGGTGAGGAGGAAGCCGGGGGTGGCGGAGAGGCCGAAATCGGTGCCGAGGGCGGTGGTGAGGGCGTCGAGGAGATAGACGTTAAAGGTGGTGCCGAATTCCCAGTAGGACGGGCCCTCGGGGTAGGCGCCATCGGGGCCGTAGGGGCGCATGGCGTGGGGGAGGGAATCGACGGCGCGGGTGAGGATCCACTTGGCGGCCTCGGGTTCCTCGTCGGCGATGGCGAGGGCGGCGACGCCTAGGCCGGCGTGGCAGACCTGGTTCCAGTTGTGGCCGACGCGGAGCCACCACGGGTTGCCGCGCGAAGGCTCGAAGGCCTTGGCGATGAGGGCGGCGCGGATGGCGGCGCGTTCGTCGGCGGGGAGGGCGTCGCGGCACCAGTCGTAGGCGATTCCAACGCCGTGGGCGAAGACGGCGGTGTCGAGGAAGTGGCCGGGGTTCCAGTCCTTGAATTCGATGACGGCGCGGAGGTCGGCGCGGACGCGTTCGAGGAAGCGGACGTCGCCAGTGCGGCGCCAGAAGTAGGAGCAGAGCACGAGGCGCTTCATCGTGATCTGGGCGGGGCCGAGGAGTCGGTTGCCCTCGAGGATGCGGGCGGGGGCGGGGTCGGCTAGGCGAAGCTCGGCCTCGCGGCGGAGGTGCTCCTCGGCGGCGCGCAGTTCGGGATCGGCGGCGATGCGGGCGGCGAGTTTTTGCTCGGCCTCTTTATTGAGGAAGAGGCGCGGCGCGGGGGCGAGGCGATCGCGCAGAGCGGTCTCGACCTCGGTGGCGACGGGCGCGGCGGACAAGGCGAGCGTGGCGCTTACGGGTAGGAGACCGAGGCAGAGGAGAAAGCGGAGGGGGCGGAGCATGGTGGGAAAGGTTTTATTTGGCGGGCGGGACCCAAGGGATGGGGTGTTCGGGCCAGAATTGGTCGCCCTTGATTTCGGTGCCGCGCTTCACGCCGTAGAGGTTGTTTTGGGCGGCGGGCAGGGAGAGTTCGCGCACGCGGGCGGTGACGACTTGGCCACGGGGGAAGAAGACGGCGGCCTCGCCTTTGCGGAGATCGATGCGGTATTCGCCGTTGCCGAGCGGGGTGATGGCGGGCGGGCGGGCGGCGCGGACTTCGAGCGGGCCGTCCCAGTCGGGGACTTTTAACACGCAGGGCTCGCCGGAGCCGTTGTGGAGGGCGACCCAGCGGGTGCGGCCCTCGGCGCGTTCGGCGCTGACGGTGAAGGCGTCGATGCCGCGAAGTTTGTGGAAGGTGAGATCTTGCCACGCGGTGGGCACGGCGGGGAAGACGCGGATCTTGCCGCCCCAGCTCTGGAGCATGAGGTCCATGATGGCGGAGGCGCCGCTGAGCGGGGTCTCGATGACGGGGTTTTTGCCGCCGTCCTCTTGGTAGAAGGTATTGGAGGGCTGGAGCAGGCCGATGCCGCGGCGCTCGGTGGTGAAGGTGTCGAGCATGCCGAGGGCCTCGTCGCCGAGGCCGAGGGCGGCGTAGAGGGAGGCGCCGCCTGTGAGTGGCGGACGGAGCGGATGACGAGCTCCTTGGTGGCGGGGTCGTCGGGGTTGAGCTGGAAGAGCGGGTAGAGGGCGAGGAGGTGGGAGTAGTGGCGGTGCGACTCGTCCACGGCCTGGTTTTTGGCGATGCGCAGGCCGTTTTCGTCGACCGGGTAGGGGGCCATCTCGTCGAGGGTCTTGCGCCATTCGGCGGCGGCGGGATCGGGGGCGCGGCCGGAGCGGGCGTCGGCCTCGAGGAGGGCGTTGAGCAGCCAGCGGATGAGGGCGATGTTGTAGTTGGTGTGGGGATACGGCTTAAACCCGTGGTATTCGGGCGAGCCCATGGGGGCGATCTCGATCTGGCCCTGCTCGTTGCGGACGAGTTTGGTTTTGTAGGCTTCGAAGACGGCCTTGGCCTTGGGTTTCCAGCGCTCGACCACGCCGGGCCAGTCGCCGGAGAAGCGAAGTTGCCACCAGTAGTTGTGGAGGGCCCAGGCG
>JALOTV010000248.1 GCA_025457685.1 Opitutaceae bacterium | reverse complement strand
GGCCGCCAGCAGCAGCAGCAGGTGCCCCGAGAGTACGACCACGAGTACCGCGCCCAGCGTCAGACTCATCCACGAGAAAAACCGCGCCTGCCCCGGATCGCCGGCGAGGTAGTCGCGGGAAAACCGCAGCACCACGGACCCGAGAAACGTGATCAGCACCAGCATCACGCCGGACACCGCATCGAGCCTCAACGCCAGCGCGACGGCCGCATCGCTCCCCCACGGAGCCCAGCGGACGACCTGCGGTCCCTGCAGGCAGAGCAGCCCGCCGCACGTCAGCGCGAGGATGGCCGCCAGACGCGCGGCGAAAAGGGTCACACGTCCGGCGGCGGACGCCCCGCACGACCGGGCGATCAATCCGGCGATCAACGGCAGGCCCGGCACGGCAGTGAGAATGAAGGCAAGGAGAAGGCTCATCGAGCCTGAGAATAGCAACCGCTTGCCTTTTAGACGATGACATCGTTTTGAACGCCTCGTTAAGTTTACTTTAATCCCCTCATGGCCGCACCCGCCTTCCTGAACTATCATCACCTGCGCTATTTTCGGATGATCGCCCGCGAGCTGAGCGTCACCCGCGCCGCCGAGTGCCTGAATCTCTCAGCGCCCGCGCTAAGCATCCAGCTGAAGCAGCTCGAGGAGAGTCTCGGTCAGAAACTCTTTGAGCGTGAACGCGGCGGCCTGCGCCTCACCGAGGCGGGGCGCCTCGCCCTCGACTATGCGGACACGATCGGCCGCGCTGGCGAGGAGCTGCTGGATGTGATGCGCAACCGCGCGCCCGGGGCCACGCGCCAGGTTTTGCGCGTGGGCGCGGTGGCCACGCTCTCCCGGAATTTCCAGGTCGATTTCCTGAAACCCGCGCTGCACCGGGCGGGGGTGGAAGTGGTGATCCGCTCCGGTTCCCAGCGCGAGCTGCTCGTGGCCCTGCACGCGCACGAGGTTGATGTGGTGCTGTCGAACTCTCCCGCGCGTCGCGACGCGGAGACGCCCTGGCACAGCCACCTGCTCGCCGAGCAGCCCGTCGCGCTCGTCGGCGTGCCGGCCTGGAAAAAGAAGCGGCTGGTTTTCCCGCAGGATTTTCACGACGTGCCCGTGATCCTCCCCAGCCTGGAGAGCAACACGCGCGCCTCGTTCGACCGCCTGCTGGCGTCGGCCGAGGTGCGTCCGCGCATCCTCGCCGAGGCGGACGACATGGCCATGCTGCGCCTGCTCGCGCGCGAGGGCGAGGGACTGGCGCTGGTGCCGCCGGTCGTCGTGCGCGACGAGATCGAGGACGGCGTGCTCGTGGAGACGCACCGCATCCCGCAGATCCGGGAAACCTTCTACGCCATCACCCCCAGCCGGCGCTTCCCCAACGCCCTCGTCGGCGAACTCGTCTCCAACCTGTCGGCCGCCGGGACCGGCACGAAACGCCGCGACGCATGACTCCGCCGCCGGCCGCACCCAGGCCGGCCCCGGCGCGGAGTTAATGCGGATTTAACGCCCGGCGGCCCTGACGTAATTAGGCCCCCGCGCGGCGACGCGCTAATCTCGGCGCGTCATGAACGTCGCCGACTTCGCCTACCTGGGTATTTTTCTCGCGCTGCTCGTTTGCGCCGCGCTTCCGCTGGGCCGCTGGCTGGCGGACATCCTCGAAGCCAGACCGCCGGCCATGCTGCGCTGGCTGGCGCCCGTTGAGCGCGGCCTCCACCGGCTCTGCCGCATCGCGCCTGAACAGCCGATGGACTGGCGCGCCTACGCGGGCGCGCTGCTGGCGTTTCACCTCATGGGGTTTGTCGTCGTGCTGGCGTTACAGCTCCTGCAGGCCCGCCTGCCTTTGAATCCCGCCGGCTTTCAGGCGGTGCCTTTGGGCATCGCGGTGAACACCGCGGTCTCCTTCGTCACCAACACCAACTGGCAGGCCTACTCCGGCGAGGCCTCGCTCAGCCATCTCACGCAAATGGCCGGCCTGGGTGTGCAAAACTTCCTCAGCGCCGCCACCGGGCTCGCGGTGATGGCCGCGCTTGCGCGGGGTTTCGGCCGCCAGCCGACCGCCTCGCTCGGCAATTTCTGGGCCGACCTGGTGCGCGGCACGTTGTACGTGCTGCTGCCGCTGTCGCTTCTGTTCGCCATAGTGCTCATGGCCTCGGGCGTTCCTCAGTCGTTTGAACGCAACGCCACCGCAGTCACGCTCACGGGTGCGGAGCAGGTGATTCCGCTTGGCCCCGCCGCCTCGCAGGTCGCCATCAAGCAGCTGGGCACCAACGGCGGCGGTTTCTTCGGGGTGAATTCGGCACACCCGTTCGAAAACCCGACGCCCGTCTCGAACTTCCTGCAGACGCTCTCCCTCCTGCTGATCCCGGCCGCCTGCGTGTTCGCCTACGGACGACTGTCCGGGGCGCGGCGCCATGCGCGGGTGCTCTTCCTGGTGATGCTCGTCTTCTTTGTTTCATCCCTCGGGCTTTCGCTCTGGGCCGAGCTCACGCCGCATCCCGAACTCGGCGCGGCGGTGGCCATGGAGGGCAAGGAGGTGCGCTTCGGCGTCGTTCCCAGCGTGCTCTGGGCCGGTGCCACCACGGCCGCCTCGAACGGCTCGGTAAACGCCATGCACTCCTCCCTGTCCCCCATCGCGGGCGGAGCGGCCCTGTTCAACATGCTGCTGGGCGAGATCATTTTTGGCGGCGTCGGATCCGGAGTGTACGGCATGGTGGCGATGGCGGTGATCGCGGTTTTCCTGGCCGGCCTGATGGTCGGTCGCACGCCCGAGTATCTCGGGAAAAAAATCGAGTCGTTCGAAATCAGGATGGCGGCCATCGCCGTGCTGGCGCCCTGCGCCGCCGTGCTGCTCGGGTGCGCGGCTTCGTTTCTGACCGAGGGAGGCCGGGCGGCCGTGGGCAACGGCGGCCCGCATGCGCTCACCGAGGTGCTCTACGCCTGGGCGTCGATGTGCAATAACAACGGCTCCGCCTTCGGCAGCCTCAACGCCACCGGCCCTCTCTACACGTGGGGCGGCGCACTCGCGATGCTGATCGGGCGCTTCGCCGTGATCGTGCCTGTGCTGGCGCTCGCCGGCAGCCTCGCGGCCAAAAAATCCACGCCGCCCTCCACCGGAACGTTCCCCACCGACGGCCCGCTTTTCGCCTTCCTGCTCGGCGGCACGATCGTGCTGGTCGCCGCGCTCAGCCATCTCCCCGCGCTGATTCTCGGGCCGGTCCTGGAGCAGCTGCTCATGAACGCCGGCCACACTTTCTAAACGGAGCCTGACGATGAAAACATCACCCGCATCCACCTGGGACGCCGCGCTTCTGCGCCGCGCCGTCCGCGACGCTTTTCGCAAGCTCGCCCCCCGCGCGCTCTGGCGCAATCCGGTCATCTTTCTGACCGCCCTCGGCGCGCTGGCGGTGACGGCCGTCGCCGTGCGCGACGCCGCCGGGGGGCACCTCACGACGTTCACCCTCCAGATCACCCTCTGGCTCTGGTTCACGGTGCTTTTCGCCAACTTCGCCGAGGCGCTCGCCGAAGGCAGGGGCAAGGCCCAGGCCGATTTCCTCCGGCGCTCGCGCACCCACAGCCAGGCGCGTCGCCTGAAGGCGGATACGGAGGAGCGCGTCTCCGCCTCCGAACTGCGCAAAGGCGACATCGTCGTCTGCGAGGGCGGCGACATCATCCCCGCCGACGGCGAGGTCATCGAAGGCATCGCCAGCGTCGACGAATCCGCGATCACGGGCGAGTCCGCGCCGGTGATCCGGGAGAGCGGCGGAGACCGCAGCGCCGTCACCGGCGGCACGCGCGTGCTCAGCGACCGCATCGTGGTGCGCGTGGGCGTCGAGCCGGGCGGCGGGTTTCTCGACCGCATGATCGGCATGGTCGAAGGCGCCGCGCGCCAGCGCACCCCCAACGAGATCGCACTCGGCATCCTCCTCACCAGCCTGACGCTCGTCTTCGCGGCCGTGGTCGCCACGCTGCCGGCCTTCGCGCGCTTTTCCGAACTGAAGGCCGGGCAGCCGCACGCGGTCGACACCTCGCTGCCGGTGCTCGTTTCGCTCTTCGTCTGCCTCATCCCCACGACTATCGGCGGTCTGCTCAGCGCCATCGGCATAAGCGGCATCGACCGGCTCATCCGGCGGAATGTGATCGCGACATCCGGCCGCGCCGTCGAGGCCGCCGGCGACATCGATGTGCTGCTGCTGGACAAGACCGGCACGATCACCCTGGGCAACCGCCAGGCCACGGCGTTTCTCCCGGCTCCCGGCATCACCCCGGAGCAGCTGGCCGAGGCCGCCCTCAGCGCCTCCCTCGCCGACGAGACTCCGGAAGGCCGCAGCATCGTCACGCTGGCCCGGACCGCGCATGCGACGCGCCCGGTCGAGCCCGCCCCGGCGCAGGCGCAGTTTGTCCCCTTCTCCGCGCAGAGCCGCATGAGCGGAGTGGATTTCCCGGCCGAGGGCGGACGGCCCGCGCGGTGTATCCGAAAAGGCGCTTCCGGCAGCGTGCGGGACTGGGTGGGGGCCCGGGGCGTGGCGTTTCCCGAAGAGGTGGAGACGTCCGTGCGGGAGGTCTCGCGCGCCGGCGGCACGCCGCTCGTCGTGGCGGACACGCGGCGGGTGTTTGGCGTCGTCCACCTGAAGGACGTGGTCAAAGGCGGCATCAAGGAGCGCTTCGCCGAACTGCGCCGCATGGGCATCCGCACCGTGATGATCACCGGCGACAATCCGCTCACCGCCGCGGCGATCGCGGCGGAGGCGGGCGTGGACGATTTTCTCGCGCAGGCCACGCCCGAGATGAAGCTCCAGCGCATCCGCGACGAACAGGCGGGCGGCCGGCTCGTCGCCATGACGGGAGACGGCACCAACGACGCCCCCGCCCTCGCCCAGGCCGACGTCGGT
>JALOTV010000027.1 GCA_025457685.1 Opitutaceae bacterium | reverse complement strand
GGACGTCCACCTCGCCTTGATGCACCCGCACGAGGCCGTCGCCCTCGGGAGACAGGGACAGGCCGAAGCGAGTGCCGAGATCGACCACGCGCAAAACCTGCGTGCTAACGGTGAAACCCCGCGCGGTGGCGGGCACCTCGGCGCTGAGCCGGCCGGAGTGGAAAAAAACGTGTTCCTCCGAGCGCAGTTCGAAATCAGCCGGGCCCTCGATGAGCACGCGCGCGCCGTTGTTGAACTCGAGGGCGATGAGGCCGGCGTCGAGGGTGAACCTGCCGGCCGGGAGGGCCGCGCCGTCGGCGAGGGCGGGGCCGCGCCAAGTGGCCTCGACCTGGTTCTGGAGCACGGCGACGGGGAGTGGCTCGGGGGCGGCGACGGCCGGTGCGGGCAGGATGCGAAAGGCGACCGTGCCGAAGAAGCCGAGGGCGAGGGCGGCGGCGGCGGCCCACGTCCACCAAGCGCGTGGCTGGTGGGTGCGGCGGGCGGACGAAGGAGGCGGGGTGGAGACCGGCGCGAAGGGCACGGCGGGGGCGTCGAGCAGGGCGACGAGTTGTTCGTCGCGCAGGCGGTTGAGCAGCGAAGGCGTCGGCGCGCAGGGTGGCATTCAGCTCGGCGCGGGCGACGGCGTCGCCCTCGCGGGCGGCGAGGAGGAGGCCGAGCAGGCGGCGGTCGGTGGCGGCGGGGGAGGAGTTCATGCTCCGGCGTTCTTGAGGTTGCGGTCGATGCAGACGCCGAGTTGCTGGCGGAGGCGCATCATGGTCATCTTGAGCGCGCCCTCGGTGCGGCCCAGGCTGGTGGCGAGATCGCGCAGGCTGTGGCCGGAGACGTAGTGGTCGCGCAGGAGGGAGCGGTGGGGCGGCTCGAGTTTTTGCAGGCACTGGCCGAGGGCTTCCTGTCGCGGAGGCAGCTCGGCGGCGGCGCGTTCGCATTCGCCGGCCATGATCTCGACCACATCGGAATCGAACACGACGCGCTCGCGCATGCGGTCGCGCACGTGGGACAGGATGGTGAAGCGGGCGACGGCGAAGGCCCACGGGAGGAAGGACGTCTCCGGGTCCCAGGAGGCGGACTTTTCCCAGAGTTTGAGATTGGTCTCCTGCAGGACGTCGCGGGCGTCGGCACGGTTGGCCAGCTGGGCGTGGCAGAAGGCCTCGAGCACGGGCTGGTGACGGGTGAGGGCTTCGATGAAACGCGAATCGGGAAAGGCGGCGGGGTGGGTGCTCATGCGACCGGGGGTTGCGGCGGGCAACACACCGGCGCGGCGGCCCGGGAGGGGGCGGGCGGGACGGGGCGTCGCCTGCAGGGACGAGGCGACAATCCTACTCCCTGGCACTCCGCGCCGAAATACACTCGGGCGGAGGAAAATATGCACTAAAGCGCCAGTCCCTTTCCGGCCGGGTCGCCAGTCCGACATGCATTTGCCCGTTGGGCGTCGGGTGCGGATCCGCCGTGGGGCCCGGGGCTCAGCGCAAAGGCAGGCGGGCGAGTTGTTCAAGGCCGCGGTGGTAGGGATCGGGCAGGGTGCCGTCGGGACGGGGCCCGACGTTGAGGAGGTAGGCGCCGTCCCACGCGCGGGTGCGGCGGATCTGGGCGGCGATGTCGTCGGCCGGGGCGTAGTGGTTCTCGTTGGCGCGGGTGTAACCCCAACAAGGCTCGTTCCAGATGCGCAGCTGCTCCCACCAGCCCGGCGGGCGGGCGGGGGCCTCGCCGAACTCGACGGTGTAGAAGTCGCCGGGAAAAACGCGGTCCTCGGGCGAGGCATGCCAGCGGCAGTTGCCGCGGTTGTTGACCACGATGCCGGGCTGGAGGGCGCGGATCTCCTCGATGGAGATGTCGGAGCCGCAGCCGCCGTCGAACCAGAGGATGTCGATTTTTCCGTAGCGGGTGAGCAGCTCGACCAGTTGTCGGCGGCAGCGGGCGCGGTTTTCCTCGAGCAGGGCGGGCGGGGCGGCCGGGGGATCCCAGGGGCGGTGGTCGAGATCGTAGGCGACGCGGCCCGGGATGGGCGGGAGCGAGGAGTTGCCGATGCCGCCGGGGGAGCGGTAGTTGAAATTTCGATACGCGCGGTCCAGCCACCAGTCGGGACCGGAGAAGTAGAGGCCGACGCGCAGGCCGGAGGCGCGGCAGGCGGCGACGTATTCGCCCACGAGGTCGCGGCCGCCGAGGTGGGTGCGCACGCCGAGGTCGGTGGTGTCGGTGGGCCAGAGGGCGTAGCCGTCGTGGTGCTTGGCAGTGAGCACGGCGTAGTCGAAACCGGCGGCGCGGGCGGGGCGGAGCCAGGAGGACGGGTCGTAGTTTTCGGCACGGAAGCGGTCGGCGAGGGCCCAGTATTCGCGCGGGGTGACCTTGGCGTCGCGGCCGAGGTTGGCGATCATGGCCCAGGATAGGTCGAGGTCGCCGCGAACGGAAGGTATACCCCAGTGGATGAATAGGCCGAGGGGGCATTGGCCGAACCAGGCGGCGTCGGGATGGGTGGTGCGTTCGCCGGCGAGGCCGGAGGTGATCTTCTCGCGCATGCGCGCGGCGAGGAGGGCGTCGCGGTCGGCGCCGCCGGGGTCCTGGTCGAGCGCGGCGGCCTGTTCGGCGGCGTTGCGGCGCATCTGTTCGGCGTGGTCGGGGGCGGTGGACATGGAGGGAAGACGGCGGAGACCTGAAACCTGAGGGCGGAGGCGGAGACCTGAAACTTGAGACCTGAAACCTGAGAGCGGAGTGGCGTGGGCGAGGGTTTAGGTGCGGGGGAGCTTGGCGATTTCGTCGGGGGTGAGGGCGCGGTTGTAGACGCGGACATCGCGGAGGAGGCCGCGGTAGTTGGTGTTTTTGCCGCCGCGCCCGCCGCTTTGCTCGTCGCGCACGGTGACGTCGCCGATGGCTTCACCGGTGTCGCCCACGGCGCCGAGTTTGCCGGCTTGTTTGCGGTCTTTGGTGTCGTGGGTGATGCCGGTCTCGACGGCGACGCGGCGGCCGTCGACATAGACCGAGGCGGTGCCGCGGTCGAAGACACAGGTGACGAGTTGGGGGCGTTTGGTTTTGTAGGCGCGTTTGGCGATGACATCGCGGTAGTCGGCGGTGCTGCCGATGCGGAAGACGACGTCGCCGGAACGGGAGAGCAGGACGGCCCAGCCGGAGGTGCCGGCCTTGGGGATGCGGGCGATGGGCGAGCAGTCGAGGCTGCTCTCCGGCGTCATCACGAAGGAGACGGTGATGGCGTCGCCGTAACCGACCATGCGGTCGAAGAAGTTGAAGCTGCGGCCGTCGTTGTAGGGGGTGGGTTCGTCGCAGATTTGCCAGATGGGGTCGCTGATCAGAACGAACGGACGCTCGGGAGGAAGTTTGGCGCCGGGGAGGGGCGGCTTCATGAAGCGGATGTCATCCACCTCGATCCATTGGCCGGCCCGGCCGGCGACGTGGAGGGTGAATCTGGCGCCGTTTTTGGTGACGGGAACATTCGCCAGGGAGACGCGAGTCCAGGCGGGGGTGGCGGTGCGCGGCAGGGCGAGGCTGAGCGCGGGGCCGCCGAGACCGTCGACGACGATTTCGGCGCGCTCCTGTCCGCCCGAGGTGCGGACGACGGCGCTGAGGTGGTAGGTGCCGTTGCGGATGTATTCGAGGGACTGGGCGAGGCGGGCGGTGTGATCCTCGGTGGCGGAGCCGACGGTGAGTTTGTAGTGGTCGCGCGAAGCGTCGCCGGCGGTGACGCGGAGGGCGTCGGCGGGAGTGGCGGATGGTTGCCAGGAGATGGGTTTGGTCGGATCGACCTTGTCTTGGTTATACTCGAAACCGCCGTTGGGGAGGATGTTGTGGCCGGGGTAATCCTTGGCGTAGTAGCGGAAGTAATCGAAGAGGGTTTCGCCGGGCTGTTTGGCGACGTCCACTTTGCCGGTGCCGTTCAGGGCGGTGAGCCAGACGACCTGGGCGGCGGTCAGATCGGGCCATTTGATGGAGGCGACGCGTTTGCCGTTATCGTAGAAAAAGACGCCCTCGGGGGTGTATTCGTAGCCGTCGAGGAACCAGCCGTCGGAATCGAGCGTGATGGGGATGTTGGAGCGGAGAGGCCAGGGCACCCACGTCTGGTCTTTGATGCCGAGATGGATGTAGAGGTTGTTGTCGGCGCTGAGGTGGGTGGAGTCGATTTCGTAGCCGTCGATTTCAAAGATCTGGTTGTTGGGCACGTTGCCGCCGGCCTGCCAGAAGGCGGCGTGGACGCCCTTGCCGGCCATGAAGGGGCGGGAGCGGGACTCGTAGTAACCGTAGCCGAACTGGGAGAGGCTGATGACGCCGCCGCCGGTGTATTCAGTCTGGCCGTCGATCACCTCGGTGCGGGCGGCGATGCGAAGAAAACCCCCGGATACGGAGACGTTTTCCGCGCGATTAAGGCCGTTGAGGTATTCGTTCTGGCGGCGATCGATGCGATGGCGCCAGCGGGAGGTGTCGAGCTCGGTGCCGTCGAACTGTTCCTCGAAGAGCAGCTCGTAGTCCGGCGATGGCGGGGCGGAAAACGCCGGCGAGGCGAGCAGGAGCGAGGCGGCGGCGAGAAAGAGGGGGGCGCGGGCGGGCATGGTGGTAAAGCGAGCCGGGATGGACTAGCGGCGCCGGTAGACGCGGACGTAGTCGACCTCCATCTGGGTGCCGTCGATGGTGTCGGTGACCGGACCGGCCCAGCGGATGATGGCGAGGCTGAGCCAGACGGGGGAAGGGCTGTGGGCGAACTCGTTCTTCTCGCGGCGGATTTCTTTACCGTTGAAGTAGAACACGAGCTCCTCGGGCGACCAATCGAGGCCGTAGACGTGGAAGTCGCGGGCGAAGTTGTAGGCGCCGTCCTTGATGTCGAAGGTCGCCATGGGGACCCATTTTTTCCCGTCGTGATACTCGACGCGGTAGTCGTCCATCATGACCTTCCAGTTGCCCTTGTCGTTCCAGCCGTTGAGAAACTGGACGCAGCCGATGGTGCGTTCCCCGGGAAAGGCGAACTCGACCGACTTTTCGCCGGACGCCTGGGTGATCCAGCGTTGGTTGATGTCGCCGTCCACCAGCTTGGCGGTGGTGTCGGGGCCGTCCTTGTAGAAGCCGCTGGCGGTGATTTTGGTCGAAGGGTCGCGGGCGAAGTTAACGAGGCCGGGGCGGTCGGTATCGGCCGTCTGCGAGAACGGGTCGGGATAGCCGGCCGTATTGACATTGTAGATACGGAACTCGCCCAGGTGGAAGTGGCTGGCGTGGCGGGAGGTCAGGCGAACGCGTTTGGTGCGGACGGGGATCTCGAGCTGGATGGTGACGTCGGGACGCATGCCGTAGGCGAAGCTTTTGGAGGCGGTGGGGTGGGTTTTGCGTCCGTCGGGCAGGATGGTGATGTCGGACCAGTTGTGGATGTTGGTGTTGATCTCGTTGGGGTAGTGGCCCTCGTTGATGTCGATCTCGAAGCGCTTGCCCTTCTCCGGCTCGCCGGGGGTGTTGGTCATGAGCCAGAAGGAGTTGTTGGTGCCGGGGGCGGCGGCGTAGCGGTAGCGGCATTCGAAGTAGCCGTAGGTGAAGCGCTCCTTGGTCCAGATGTTGCCGGAGGTCCACTCCTGGCCGCCGCGTTTTTCCTTTCGGTTGATCAGGCGCAGGGTGCCGTCCTGGACGACGGCGTTTTCACGCCAGCGACTGCTGAGGATGTGGCCGCTGGGGCCGTTTTGGGAGACCCACTTTTCGTCGAGCCGTGCGTCGGGGTAGTCGAACTCATCGCTCCAGACGAGCGTCCAGGCGCGTGCGCCATCGGGCAGGAGGGAGCCCGGCGCGGGCGGCGCATCGGCCGAGGCGGCAAGAGCCGTGGCAGGGCCGGCGGCCAGGGCGGCCAGGGCGACGACTAAGAGACGGATTAAAGAAGGGCGCATAGGGGGGCGGGAAGGTATTCCGCGGTGTGCCGCGAGGTAACGGGAAAACCGCCGATGGCGTATCGGGCGCGATGGTTTAGCGAACCTCGATCGCCGCGCCATCGAGGGAGAGGCGGATCACGGTGGCGGACGGGTCGGGCATGGCGGCGGGGAGCGAAAGCCAGAGCCCTTCCTTCGCGCGGCTGACAGGGATCAGCAGGTCAGGGGCGGCGAGCAGGACGGCGGAAGCGGTGGTGTTTTCCACCGGCACGAGGAGGCGGCCGTCGGCGGGCCAATCAAAGACGTGCAGGTAGAGAGAGGAGCCTTTCACGGTGGCGCGTCCCCAAGGCAGCGGCCGGGAGAAGGGCCCGGCGGTGGTGCCGTAGATGGATTCGCCGTTGGTGCCCAGCCAGTCTCCCATGGCGCGGAAGGAGGCGATGGTTTCGTCGGTCAGGGATCCGTCGGCGCGAGGGCCGATGTTGAGCAGAAAATTGCCGCCCTTGCTCGCGATGTCCACGAGGTGGCGGATCAGGGTGCGCGGGGATTTCCAAGCGTGGTCGTGCTCGCTGTAGCCCCAGGTGGTGTTGAGGGTCATGCACGTCTCCCAGTCCACCCCGGGGAGGCCATTGTCAGGGATGCGTTGCTCGGGGGTGGAGAAGTCACCGCGCGACACGTCGAACTCCTTGTGCTCGTCCGCGGCGCCGTGAACGGTGGACGCGGCGTAGAGGCGGTTGTTCATGACGATGCCGGGCTGGGCGGCGCGGACCTTGGCGATGAGCTCGGTGGCGCGCCAGGCGACGTCGCCCTGGAAATCCTTCGAGCTAAAATCCCACCAGAGGACGTCCACGGCGCCGTAGTTGGAAACGAGTTCATCCACCTGGGCGTGGAGAAAATCGACGTAGCGCGAGTGGTCGCGCACGCCGGCGAGTTCGGGAGATTTTTCCAGCGGATGGGGCAGGCCCTTGGCGCGGGGGAAATCGTATTGGTCATGATGCCAGTCGATGACGGAGTGGTAGAAGCCGACGCGGAGGCCTTCGGCTCGGCAGGCCTCGACGATCTCGCGCACGAGGTCGCGGTTTAGCACGGAGCCGGCGTCGAAGGTGGTGACGGCGGAGTCGTGGAGGGCGAAGCCCTCGTGGTGTTTGGTGGTGAAGACGAGGTAGCGGCAGCCGGCCTCCTTGGCGAGACGGGCCCAGGCGCGGGCGAAGTCGGGGGCGGGTTTGAAGAGCGGAAGGGCGGCGGCGGAGTAGGCGGTGGAGTCGGCGCGCACGATTTTCTGCAGCCACTCCATGCCTCCCTTGGTGGCGACGGGTTGGCCGTCCCAGTTGCCGGCGAGGCCTGAGTAGAGGCCCCAGTGGACGAACATGCCGAAACGGGCCTCACGCCACCAAGCCATGCGGGCGTCGCGTTCCGCGGGCGTCTCCGGCGAGGCAAGGGCGGGGCAAGCGGGAAGGGCGGCGAAGGCGACGAGCAGGCAGCGGGCGGCGAGGCGGCGTAGGGTGAAGTGCATCCGGATAAAATCCTGGCGAGGTTCAGGGAGCGTGGATGTCGCGGGTTTGATCGGTGGCCGATTCAGGGCGTGACGGTGACGCCGGTGAAGGCGGCGGTGGCGGGAGCGCCAACTACGCGGCTGGTGACGGCCAGACCGACAAGGGCCTGGGCCGGGATGCCGGTGACGGTGGCGGGGCTGATGCCGCCGCCGTTCCAGTTTGCGCCGTCGGAGGAGTAGAATGCGGAGTAGGTGTCGCCGGAGCGAACGAGTTTCACCCACAGGGGCGGGCGGAGGCTGGCTTTCGGGGAACCGGTGACGTGGGTGGTGGAGCCGCCGACGACGTTTCGGACGTGGAAATTGAGCCAACCGTCCGCGGTCAGGCCGAGAAACACGTTGCTCGCGTTGGCGTCGGACGAGGCGCGGATCATCACGCCGACCTTCGAGTTGCCCGTCGTCTGGTGGACGGCGGCGATGCGCGCGACGATCTCGCAGTTTCCGTCGGCATCGGTGGTCCGATGGGCGTAGTGGAAGGCGTCGTTCGAGCCGCCGATGTTGGCGCCACCTCCGGAGACGACGTAGGTGACCGGAGTGCCGAGGCCGGAGGCGTCGCCCACCCAGTCGCCGGCGCCGATGCCGATGCCGCCGTCGGTCCACGGCGCGGGAACGCCGGGGGTGAAGGTCAGATTGAGGCGCGGGCGCAGGTTGGCGTCGGGGTGGTCGTCGGAGGCGAAGCGGACGAAGTTGTTGGCGGGAGTCGCGACCGACTCGGTCGCGGGCGACTGCACGAGGAGATTCAGCGGCTCGCCCGCGTCGGAGGCGGCTTGAAGGCGATCGGCGAACTCAACCTGCGATGCGAAGGTTTTTTGCACGCCGACATCGTTCGCCGTGCCGGTGGAAAAACCCGGGATGGAGGAGAGCGCCTGGCCGGCCAGGTCGCCTCCGGGAGTGATCCAATTGAGGAAGGGGGCGCGCGCGGTCCAGGTGGCGCCGGAGCCGGAGCCGTTGGCCGGATCGACGCCGTTGCCGTTGCCCTCGGTCGGTGTGGAGGCGAGCCCATACAATTCCAAGGCGCCAACCGAGCCGGAGCCGACGGCGGCGGTCCAGAGGTCGAGGGAAACGGCCGCGAAGGCGGAGCGGTTGGGCAGCCCGCCGAGATCGAAGGAGAAGACGGTCCGCAGCGGGCTGGTGGTTTTGCCGACCAGCACTTGGTCGCGGGAGCCCGAGTTCCAGGACGGGTTGTCGGCGCGCAGGAAAGTGGCGGTGTGGGAGTAGCCGCCGTTCACCGCCCGGAGGCTTGAGGATTGAAAAGGATTATGGATGACCGAGACGTCCTTGGTCGCGGTGCGGCCGGGGCGGGCGTCGCTCGCGGTGGCGCGCAGCACGTAGAGGCCGGGGGTGGAAAAAGTGGCGGTGGTGGCGGACGCGTCGGCCGCGGAGAAGACGGCGGTGGCGCCGTCCGGGCCCGACACGGTGCTCCAGGCCACGCCGAGCGGGGCAATGCCATCGGGGGTGACGGTGAGTTGGACCTGGTTGGCCGCGCCGGAAAGGGCCGCGACGCCGCCGGCGGGCGCGTCCAGCGACAGGGTGAGCGCCTTCGGCTGGATGACGGTGCCCGAGCCGACGATGCCGGCCGGCAGGGTGCCGAGCCAAAGGCTGGCGTCGATCGTGCCGGTGTTGGTGATGGCGCTGGCCACGGCGAAGGGGGCGTCGCCGACGAGGGTGATGATGCCGGCGTTGATCAGATCGCCGGAGATGGAGCCGATGGCGTCGGCGGTCGCGCCGGATTCGAGCGTGACGGAGCCCTGGATGTAGCCGCGGTTGCGCAAGGCGCCGCCGGACTGGACGAGGACGTCGCCCACGTTTGCGCCCCAATTCCGGAAGGTGCCGCCGGAGCGCACGGTCACGCCGGTGTTGGTGGTCGTGGACGAATGAACGAGGTAGGTTCCCCCCGCGACGGTGACGGAGCCGGAGAGCGTGCCGGGCGCGGCCAGGTCGAGTTCGCCGGCCTGGATGGTCGTGCCGCCGGTGAAGGTGTTGGCGCCGGTGAGGAACACGGTGCCGGCACCGGATTTGACGAGAGCGGCGGTGCCGGCGAGTCGCGCGGACACGGTGCCGGAGCGCAGATCGTAGAGCGTGGAGGCGTTGAGGTATTGGGCGGAAGTGCCGGTGGAGTTGATGATGGACCCGCCATCAAGGGTTACGGAAGGGGCGGTGCGGTTGCCGGCGTTGAGGTCGAAGAGGCCGCCGAGAATCGCGAGTGCTCCGGAGCCGGTGCCGTTGCGCAACAAGGTGCCCGCCTCGACGGTGACGGGGCCGGTGAAGGTGTTGTTGCCCGTCAGGGAGAGCACGCCCGCGCCGAGCTTGCGCAGGCCGCCCGCGCCGGAAATCGCGGAGCTGACGGTGGTGTTGTCATCGCGACCGAAGGCGATTTCCGCGCCGGCGGAGACGTTGACGGATGGAGAGGCGATAGAGCCGGAGGCGCCGGAGCCGATGACGAGGCGGCCGG
The DNA here is from genome assembly GCA_025457685.1 of Opitutaceae bacterium. GTDB lineage: Bacteria > Verrucomicrobiota > Verrucomicrobiia > Opitutales > Opitutaceae > IMCC26134_A. The sequence continues at coordinate 8,282 of JALOTV010000027.1, read as the reverse complement.
CGGCCACCGCGGTCGCGCCCGAGTAGGTGTTGGCGGCGGCGAGGGTGACCGTGCCCACGCCCTGTTTGCGCAATGCGCCCGCGCCGGAGATGAGCGAGGATACGGCAAGGTCCGTGTCGGCGCCGAAGCCAAACTCGGCGCCGGCGGATACGGTGACGGACGGCGCGGAGAAGGCGGCGCCCGCGCCCCGCCCGATGTGGAGTTTGCCGCCCGTGACGGAGATGGGCGAGGAAACCGAGACCGGTCCGGCAAGCACCCAGGAAGAGGAGCCGGATTTAAACAGATCCAAACGCGCCGGCCGGAGTTGGCGGCTGCCGTCGACGTCGGTGTAGGGGATGACATAGCCGGCGAGTCCGGCCTCGGTGATCGAGCCGTTGAACACGTTGTCGGCGGCGGAGTGGGAGCCGCCGAGGGTGAGGCGGGCGTCGTTGCTCAATTCCTGGTTATTGGTCCGGGAGACCGGGGCGATGGCCAGGTCTCCGTCCCAGGTGAGCGGCCCCGCGCCCGAGGATTCGAGGATGCCGTCCATGCTCCAGCCGGCGAGGCGGAGCGGGCGTTGGAAGGTGGCGGCGGGGCCGGTGTAGGTGAGGCGGGGACGCCAGGGATCCGAGTGTTTGTAGCGGGGGGCGAATTCCACGGCGGCGTCCGTCGCGAGGCCGAGCGACGAGAGCGCGGGGATGACCACGGGGCCGCGTGCGATGCGCAGTTCCCCCGCGTGCTGGCTGCCGGCCGGCAGGGTGAAGACGGAGTCTCCGGCGCGGGTGACATGGCGGAGGCCTGCGCCGAGCGGTTGCCCGAGCGTGATGGAGCCGAGGGCGGCGTTGGCGACGGTGGAGGAAAGGAAGGTCACGTCGCGGGGCGCGAGTCCGTCGCCGGATATGGCGCCGTTAAGGTTCAGGCCGGCCCCGGCCGTGCGGCTGAGATTGGCGAATTGAAGATTCTGCAGGCCGACGACGGGCGTATCGAAATTTTGACTACGCGTGACGGTGGTGTTGACGAGTATGCCGCCATGGGTGTTGGACGCGTCGCCGGGCAGGGAGCCTCCGAGGCGAAGGGCGCCCGGGCCGGAAAAGACGTGGGCGGGAAGATCGGGGTGATCGAGAAAGAGGGAGTGGAGCGTCTGGTCGGCGGGCACCGACACGGAGGCGGGGGCGGAGGGCAGATTAAAGACGGCGGCGTAGCCGGAGGAGGGCCGGCCGTCGGGGCCCCAGTTGGCGGGATTTGCCCAGTTCGAATCGCTCGAGCCGGTGAAGCCTGGCTTCTGGTAATAACGTGCGTAGTCCCAGAGCGCCTTGGCGTTGTTGAGTCCGACGTTGGGGCGCAGCCAATCGAGGACCTTGGTGCTCAGGATGATGTTGGCGGGCAGGATCGATTCGATGTCGTTCATGCCGGAGACGGGCGCGGTGTAGGCCTTCACGCCGTTGATGTAGACCACCTGCACGTTGTCGGTGCGCCATTCGAGGCCGATGGTCACGTAGCGGTCATGCGCGCCGATGGTGGAGGTTTTCCGGTCATAGTCCCAGGTGCGGCCATGGGAGAGGAGTTTCCCGTTGTCGGGATTGATGCGGCGTATGGTGGGAAGAAAGTGATCCCAGTTGCCAAAGCCGAAGTTGTTTTGGACGCCGCTGGTGTCCTTGTTGAAGAACTCGGGCGCGTCGATTTCGTAGCCGTTGACGTATTCGTCGGTGGCGCTGTGCCAGTAGGCGGTGTCTACGCCGCGGGCGGAGGCGGGCGGTATGCGGAGGCGGGCCTCGTGGTAGCCGAATTTCTGGGCGTGGCGGGCGATGATGCCGCCCTCTTTCCAATTCGCCTCGTCGTAGAGCCGACGCTTGGCGTCCGGGTCGGCGGCGACGGCGGCCTGGTCCAGGGCGTCGTCCGCAAGGATTTGCTGTTGGGAGGCGACCGGGTCGATGGTCTTGTAGTTGAGCCGGGTCTCCAATCGACCGCCGGTCACGGCGTGGTTGGCGCGTCCGGCGAAGGTGGTCCAAAGCGTCCCGTCGAGCGCGGCGCCGTCGAAGTCATCCGCGAGTTTGACGACGGTGTAGTCGGCGTCCGAGTCGAAGGTGCGAAGCACGAACTGCGCGGCGTCGGCGATGACGTAGCCGTTGGCGCCGTTGTTGCGGATCACGACCGAAACGGCGTCGGCGCCGGCGGGGAGATCGTGGGTGCCAATCTTGATCCAAGCGCCGCCCTGGGTGGTCTGATCGACCGTCAGGGTCGCCAGCGTGGTGGCGCCGCTTTTGATGTCGACGGGGGTGTTGGTGGCGCGGTTGGAAAACGCGTTCCACCGAAGGTAGACATCGTAGGTGCCGGCCACGGGTATGGCGGCCGAGAAGGTGCAGGTGGCGCTGGGCACGGCGCCGGCGACGGGCGCGGCGTAGACGGAGTTGGCGCCATAGAATCCGGCGGCGCCGGAGTTCTGCCACGAGCCGGTAAACGCGACGCCGTTGGCGACGCCGTCGGTGTTGTCGCGCAGGAGGACGGGTTGCGCGATGAAATCGCGGGACCGGGAGCTTTCCCCCGTGCCATCCAAGGCGGTGACAACGAAGGTGACGGGAACGCCGGCGGGGAGAACACCGCTTTGGTAAGCGGGCGATGATACGCTGGTCGCTCCGCCAAAATCCCCCGTGACGGAGTCCAGTGCGCGAACATGGTAGGAAGTGGCCCCGGGGACGGCGGGCCAGGCGAAGGCCACCCGGCCGGGTCCGGAGGCCGGTGTCGCCGCCAGCGACACGGGCGCGTCCGGCGCCGCATGGACGAGGGCGGTGGCAAGAAGAAGCGCGTAACAGGTCAGGGCGGACGGGGTGGCGTGCATGGTGGGGCGGGGTTTGGATGCGGCGGGCCATACGACACGCCGTCGGGGTTGGGCAGAAGCGGGCAATGGCGGATCGAAGGGGTGCGGGGAATCGATCCGGGCGCGCAGAGTCGCAAAAAAATGGATACGCCGATATGGTCTGACGTGACCTAAGATATGTAGAAATACGCCTGGGCCGCCCGGGGCGCGGCATCGTCGCGGAGAGCGAAGATCAGGCGCGCGCGAAGTTGGTCGCTTCGCCTGTGAAGTCAGGTCCGGTCACCGCGAGGGTCTGTTGTTCTTGATGAGCGGATGGACAGGCAACGGGGCAAGGGGAGCTTATGGGCGGGGCTCGCTTACGGAGTCGGTGCGCCGCCACACCCGCACCCAGTCGACATCCATGCTCGAATCGGCGAGCGACGCGCCGGCCGTGCCGGCCCAGGCGAGGACCGCGGTGCTGAAGATGACCGGGCCCGGGCGCTGCGCGTGGGTGTTGGGTTTGCGGCTGATCTCGCGGCCGTCCCAGTAGTAGACGATCTCCTTCTCGTCCCACAGGCAGGCGTAGATGTGGAAGTCGCGGCCGAGGTCCATCGGCGCGCGCCAGGCCTTTGAGAGCGAGGCGAGGCCGTCCTGGTGGAGCGAGGCGTTGAGGGTGTTGGGCCAGTGGCCCTCGTTCATGTCGATCTCCCAGCCCGGTTCGCCGGCGGCGCCTTTGCCGGGGTTGATCCAGAAGGCGTTGTTTAATCCCGGTGCGGGGGCGTAGCGCATGCGAGCCTCCCAGTAGCCGTAGGCCTGGCGGAAGCCTTTGTTGGTGCCGACCATTCCGGTGGTCCACTCAAAGTCGCCGACCTTTTCGCGGCGCGTGAAGAGGCGGAGCAGACCGTCTTGCTGGACGACGTTTGGCGTCATGCGGATGGAGAGGAGTTTCCCCCACGACTGGCGGTTGGAAACGCTCCAGACCGCGCGGTTGAGCGCGGGGGCGTCGAACTCGTCTTGAAAGGCGAGGGACCAGCCGGAACCGGGAGGACCGGCGCGGGTGATGCGCGCTTGAAAACGTTCGAGAAGGAGGGCGGCGCGGGCGCGAGTGAGCGGGCTGTTCGCCGAAAGACGGAGCGGATCCGCCGGGCCTTGGTCGAGGCCCAGCGCGAGGGCCCACGCGTGGTCATCGGACGGGTCTTGCGGAGCATGGGCCCAGTCGAGGGGACGACCGGACTTGACCGCGGCGCGGGCGAGCAGGCGAAGGGCGGCGCTGGTGTCGAAACGGCTCCCTAGGCTGGCGGCGGGTTCTGTGGCGGGCGCGGAGCCGAGCACACGGCCAAGCGCGGCGGAGAACTCGGCGCGGGTGATTATGCGCTCCGGGGCGAAGACCCCGGGCGAGACCGGCGGCAGCACACCCTCCGCCCCGAGGCGGGCGACGATCGGGGCGAGCGGATCGCTTTCGGGCACGTCTTTGCAGACAAAAGCGTGGTAGGCCAGCGTGGTGGGGTCGTAGGTGGCGAAGTCGTCGAGAATGAGTGTCTGCCAGACGAGGTCGTGGTCGCGGGGGTCGAGGACGTCGAGTTTGAGCGCGCTGACGCGCAGGGTGCCGGAGCCGGTGCGGAAGACGCGGATGGATTCCCGGCCGGCGCCGTCGAAGGTGAAGACGCCGAGGGGCTCCCAACGCGCGGGCTCGGCGCTCAGGTCGACGATGCGGGTGGCGAGCGAAGTTCGGCCGCGGCTTACCTCCACGCGCGCGGCGGGGGTGTTGCGCTCATGCGGGCTCACCCAGAAGGAGATTCGCACGGGGCATGCGTTCATGATGGCCGGGAACCAGGTGGCCGCCGCGTCCTTGGAGCCGCTGTAGAGCGTGCCGCGTCCGGGGGCATGGCCGGCGAGGGAGCCTCCACGCCAATCGCCCGTAAGCTCCACACGGGCGCTCGCGGCGAGCGCGGTGGCGGCCGGGGCGGGCGCGGTCTGGGCCAGGCCTTCGCCACGCGCCAGGACGAGCGCAACGGCGGCGAAAAAAAGTCTAGCCGAGGATAAGAAAGCCGAATGCAAAGAGACGATTCCGTGGAGGCAATCGGACGGGGTTTCGGCCCTCTGGGCGGGGGCGTTTGTTCGGACCTTGGCGGCGTCCGGGTTCATGGGAGTCGAGGGGTTTCGGAGACAGCGAGGGTGACCGGTCCGAGCAGGCCAGAGGGCAGGAGAGGTTGGTCGGGTTTGACGAAGTTCCAGGTAGTGAAGGTGACGCGGCCGGTGGAGGGGCGGGGCTGGTTTTGGATGAGCCACTCGGGCCAGGCTTCGAGCGGACGACCCGCGTAAAGGCGGAGGCCGCGGTTGTTGCCGATGCGTTCGGGGCCCCAGACGAGGTCGGCGGGTTCCTGCTCGTCGCCGACGAGGCGATTGGCCCAGACGTTGGCGACCTCGACGACGAGGCGGTTTTCGCCGGGGTGCAGCGCGGAGCCGAGGTCTTGCACAAAGGGCGGCTTCCACAGCGCGGGGAAGGTGACGCCGTTGAGCGTGACGCGGGCCAGGTTTTGCACGTCGCCGAGGTCGAGGGTTAGGCGGGTGCCGGGGCGTAATAGATCGGCGGATACGGTAAAGGCGCGTTCGTAGGTGGCTACGCCCGAGTAGTAGCGGATGCCGGGGGCGGTGTGGTCCGTCCAGGAGGCAAGGGTCGGGAAGGCGACGGGGTCGGCCGGGCCGCCGAGGGCGGGGTTGAAGCGCGCGGTCCAGCCGGCGGAGAGATCGACGGTGCCGAGCACGGCGGGCGGGTTGGAGCGCACGGGCAGCGTGGCGGGCGCGGGGCCAGGGCGGAAACGCACAAAGACGGAGCCGCGCGGATCGAGGCGCAGCGTGACCTCGGTGCGGCCGTCGCGGAGGTCCCAGTCGGTCGCGGGCGTGATGGCACCGGTGTCGGCGCGCCAGAGCTCGGGAGTTTTTCCGTTCACGCGGAAGGAGGCGATGACGGTGCGGGCGGTGTCTTTTTGGTTGGAGACGAAGAAGAGGTCGTCGTCACCGAGGCGGCGGTGAATCCACGGAACCTCTTCGAACGAGGCTGCGTCGGCGGTTTTGAAAGCGGGGGCGACGCCGAGGCGGGCGAGGGCCTCGGCGGGGGTGAGGTCGGAGAACACGCGGCCGGCGCCGACGCGGCGGTCGAGGGGGCCGGAGTAGATGGCGGTGGCGGGCCCCCAGAGTTCGTCGGCGATACGGGCGAGCTCTTGGTCGGCGGCGGGGTAGCCTTCGAGGCCGGGCGTGATGACAGGACGCGGGCCGACGATGGGCGCGCCGGCGAGCACGAGGTCGCGGACCTTGCGCAGGAGCGGCAGCGAGAGACGTTGCGGCGTGGGCTGATTGCGCAGCGCGGCGGGCAGGTCGGCGGGGGAGAATTTGGCGACGTCCTTGGCGGTGGAGGGAAGTTCGAGCAGGCGGTAGGTCATGCCACTCGGGAGCCGCAGCGCGGAGCCGTCCCACGACATCGACGAGATGATGAGCTCCTCGTTGCAAATATCGGCGGCGTAGCCGGCGGGCGGCTCGAAGCCGCGCTGAGCAACCTGGAAAACGGTGACGAGGTCAGCGGCAAAGGTGCCTTGTTGGAGCAGGTGGCAGGAGCGGGACAGATATTCGACCCAAGGGCCGGCGAGTTCGGCCCAAGGCTGTATGCGGGAGAGGAGGGGCGGGTAGGGGCCGGCGACCATGCCGGGCATGCGCTCGGGCCAGGGGTTGTGGGGGAGGACGTGGAGGGCGAATTGGTTTACGCCGAGGGCGAGGGCGAGATCGGTTTCGGCCTTGGTGGAGAAGGGGTGTTTGTCGGCGCGCAGATCCTCGGGGCTGGCGGTGAGGGCTTCGGCGGAGGCGATTTTTTTGCCGTTCACGTGGGCGACGGAGGCGATCATGCGGAGCGTCCACCAGCCGTAGCCTTTGTTGACGTGCCAGAACTCGCCCTCGGGGATGTCGGCGGTGGCGCCGGCGGTCATGAAGTTGACGGGGCCGTTGTAGGGCTGGGCGCGGAAGAATTTCGCTCCGCGCTCGTGAGAAAGGCGGGCGAGTTCGGCGAAGTGCTCGGTGGTTACCATCTCCTCGATCGTGGCGCGCCAGTCGTGGTCGAAGCGTCGGGTGAGCAGGGCGTCGCCGACGAGACGACCGGTGGCGGCGAGAATCCACGGCACCGGATCGTAGCCGCGGCGTTTTTTGAACTCGGCGCGGAAGCGGGGCGTCCACGTCTGGTTTTCGGCCTCGTAGCTGTCGAAGAAGAGCTGGATGTCGGCGGTGGAGCCGGCGGGGCGCTGGGCGAGGATTTTGGCGAAGTAGTTTTCGAATTGGATGCGGGTGGCCTCGCGGTCGAGTTTATCGCATTCGAGGCCGACGCCGGTGGGAGTGGCGGGGTGGACGGTTTTGCCGGTGGTGGTGTGGCCGAAGCGGACGAGTTTCCATTCACCGGTGGATGGAGGCGACCAGCGGAGGCGTCCGTCGGGCGATAGGCGGTCGGTGAGTTCGATTACGGAGGCGGGAGCGATAGCCGAGTCGGTGGGTGGAACGGGGTAGGCGAGCACGGCGACGTCGCGGTAGAAGTTCCACTTTTTATCCACGTCGGCGCGCGGCAGTATGCCCTCGAAAGTCTGGGCGGAGGCGAGGGAGGTCTCGCGCCAGATGAGGTTTTGCATCGAGCGCTCGGGGGTGATCCACGGGCCGCCGGTGGTGGCGTAGCCGGGGCTGGCTTGATACCAGAGGGAGAGGCCGCGCTTGGCGGCTTCGGTGCTTTGGAAGCCGATGAGGTCCCACCACTCGGCGTTGAGCATGGGGACGCGTTGCTGTCCGGCGACGGGCGGGGCGAGTTTGGTGCGGCTGCCGCAGAAGGAGACGACGCCACCGGCGAGACCGACGCGCTGCATGTAATCGAGCTCGGCGAGCATGCCCTCGCGAGTGACGAGGTCGTCCATGAAGCGCCACCAGGTGGTCGGGCGTGCCTCTGCGGGTGGAGACTGAAAGCCGGCGAGGACCGGGTCGGCGGAGGCGGCGGGTGTGGAGCCTGCGATGGAGTTGATGGAAAGCAGCGAGAGCGCGGCGAAAAAAACCGAGCGGCTGAAGGGGCGGTGGGGAGACATGCGGCTGGTGGGTGTTTTTCGCGGATCAGCGACGGACCAGGGGCGCGATCTCGTTGGCGCTCAGCGCGCGGTGGTGGATGCGCAGGTCGCCGAGCGAGCCGGAGAAGGTTTGGCGCTGGCCCTTGCCCCAGAGCACGCCGACGCCGCCGGGGGCGCCGAGATCGTCGGTTTGCTGGGTTATCCCCGAGCGGGTGGCGGCGGGTTTGCCGTCGACGTAGAGCGTGGCTGCGCCGCGATCGAAAACGAAGGCGACGTGCACGGGGCGGCCGGGCGCGTAGGCGCGCGGAGCGACGAGGGTGGAGTGAGACGCCTCGCTGCCGATGAGGGCGACGATGTCTCCGGCGGCGGTGAGCCGGATGCTCCAGCCGGATTCTCCGGTGGCGGGTTGTTTGTCGATCGGCGTT